>DATAIW010000361.1:0-3305 GCA_036262455.1 Candidatus Limnocylindrales bacterium
CGGCGACACGTTCGGCGCCCTCTTCCGGGCGATCTACGCCGACGTCCTCACCGGCCGCGCCAACCCGGACCCGCCATACGCCGACTTCGCCGCCGGCCACGACGAGATGCTCGTCAACGACGCGATCGGCCGGAGCGCTGCCGAGTCGCGCTGGGTCGATGTCGATCGAACGTCCCTGGGCGGCGCCGGACTCCCCCCAGCCGGCGCCGCCTCTCCCTCGTTCCCCGTCCTGTCGGAGGTCCCGTCGTGAGACTCGGTCTGCTGACCGCACCATTCCCGAACACGCCCCTTGCTGACGTCGTCGACTGGACGGCCGGGCACGGCTTCGAGTCGATCGAGATCGCCTGCTGGCCGCCGGCGACCGGCCCCACCCGCCGCTATGCCGGGACCTCGCACATCGACGTGGCGAACCTGTCGCAGGGCGAGGCCACCGACCTCGCCGCCGGGATCCGCGGCTCCGGCCTCGTGATCTCCGGGCTCGGGTTCTATCCGAACCCCCTCCACCCCGATCCGGACCATCGGGCCACGGTCATCGCCCACCTGAAGCACGTGATCACGGCCGCCGAGAAGATGGACGTCCCGCTCGTGAACACGTTCATGGGCGCCGACGCCGCGAAGACGCAGGACCAGAACTGGGAGGACGCACTCCGGATCTGGCCGGACATCGTGTCGTTCGCGGCGGACCACGGCCGGAAGATCACGATCGAGAACTGCCCGATGCTCTTCAGCAACGACGAGTGGCCGGGCGGCCACAACCTCGCGACGACGCCGCGGATCTGGCGCCGGATCATCGAGCAGTGGGGCGGCACCATCGGGCTGAACTTCGACCCGAGCCACCTGATCCTCCAGATGATCGACATCCCGCGCTTCATCCGTGAGTTCGGGCCGCACATCCTCCACGTCCAGGCAAAGGACCTCTGGATCGACCGCGAGGGGCTGTACGAGCGCGGCGTGTTCTCGATGGGCATGGGCTGGCAGGTCCCCCGCCTCCCCGGCCTCGGCGACGTCGATTGGGCACCCCTCTTCGGCGCCCTCTGGCGTGCCGGCTACGACGGCGACGTGATCATCGAACACGAGGACAGGGACTTCGAGAAGACCGACGAACTGGTCAAGCGCGGATTCCTCCTGGCGCGGGACGTCCTCCGCCCCTACATCAAGTGAGCAAGGAACACGTGCCCTTCACCGTCGACAACCTCACCGAACGCGACCTCGCCAAGGCGATCGACCACTCCCTGCTGCGTCCTGAGCTCGATGACGCGTTCGTCGAGGCGGGCTGCCGCCTCGCCGCCGAGTACGACGTCGCCTCGGTCTGCGTCCGTCCGGTGGACGTCCACCGGGCGGTCGCCATCCTCGACGGGACCGACGTCAAGGTCGGCACCGTCATCGGCTTCCCGCACGGCAACTCGACAACGGCGACGAAGGTCTACGAAGCGCATCGGGCGCTCGAGGACGGGGCGGTCGAGCTCGACATGGTGATCGACATCGGCGCCCTGAAGTCCGGTCGCGACCGCGACGTCCAGGCCGACATCGCCGCCGTCGTCGAGGTCGCCCACGCGGGCGGCGCGATCCTCAAGGTGATCTTCGAGAACCATTACCTGACTCCCGACGAGATCGTCCGCGCCTGCCGTCTGGCCGAGGCGGCGGGCGCCGAGTTCGTCAAGACCTCGACCGGCTTCGCGGCGTCGGGCGCGACCCACGAGGACCTCGCGCTGATGCGCCAGAGCGTGTCGGACCACATCCAGGTCAAGGCGGCCGGCGGCGTCCGGACGCTCGATGCCCTGATCGACGTGATGAACCTCGGGGTGACGCGGATCGGCGCAACCGCCACGGCCGCCATCATCGATGACTTCCGGGCCCGCAAGGCCGGCGCCGGCCCGCTCGCCGCCACCGCCACCGCAGGCGAGGCCGGCTACTGATGGGCGAGGTCCGGATCGGGATGCTCGGCTCGGGGTTCATCGGCGTCTTCCACGCCGATGGGCTGCGCTACATCCGCGACACCCGGGTGGTCGCCAACTGGGGCGCCGGCCCGGAGCGGCGCGAGGCGTTTGCCGCCCGTTTCGGCAGCCGGCCGCTCGCGACGATGGAGGCGGTCTGCGCGGATCCCGAGGTCGACCTCGTCGTCGTGTCGCTGCCGAACCATCTCCATCTCGACGCGGTCCGCGCCGCGGCGGCGAACGGCAAGGGCGTCGCCTGCACCAAGCCGCTCGGACGCAATGGCGACGAGGCGGCCGAGATGCTCCGGCTCGTCACCGAGGCCGGCGTGTTCCACGCGTACCTCGAGAACGTCGTCTTCAACGCCGAGATGATCCGGATGCGCGAGATCGTCGAGTCCGGGGCGATCGGCCGGCTGACGACCTTCCGCGCCAGGGAGGGTCACAGCGGCCCGCACGCCGCGCATTTCTGGGACGCCGACCTGGCCGGTGGCGGCGCGCTCCTCGACATGGCGTCGCATGGTGCCGAGGCTGCCCGCGCGATGTTCGGCAAGGACCTCGCGGTGCGCGATGTGTTCGCCTGGGGCGACACACTCGTCCACGGCGGTCGGACGACGCTCGAGGACAACGCGGTCATGCTCATCCGGTTCGAGGACGGACGGGTCGCGACGATGGATGTCTCGTGGTCGTCGAAGGGCGGGCTCGAGAGCCGCTTCGAGGCCTACGGCGACGGCGGCCGGATCGTCCAGGACATCATCTCGAGCCCGCTCCGCGCGTACATCGAACGGCCGGCCGGCTATCTCGGCGAGAAGGTCGACGCCGACACGGGCTGGGTCTACCCGGTCCCGAACGAGACCTACGTCCACGGCCACGACGCGATGATGGCCGACGTCGTGACCGCGTTCCGCGAGGGCCGCGCCCCGACCGAGACGTTCGAGGACGGCCTGATCGTCAACACGATCCTCGACGCCGCCTACCGCTCGATCGGGAGCGGCCACTGGGAGTCGGCCCGGGTCCCGTCCGCCGCCTCGACCCGATGACGACGACGTCGGTTCCCGGGCTGCCCTGGATGACGGCGGCCGCCGCCCTCCTCGAGCTGGTCGCCACGACCCAGGCGGCCGCGATCGAGACCGCCAGCCAGTGGTCGGCTGAGGCGATCGCCGCCGACGGCCTCGTCCACCTCTTCGGCACCGGCCACTCGCGGATCCCGGTCGAGGAGATGTTCCCGCGCTACGGCTCGTACCCGGGCTTCAACCCGATCGTCGAGCTGTCGATGACCTTCCACACCCAGGTCGTCGGCGCGAACGGCCAGCGCCAGGCGATGTTCATCGAGCGGACACCCGGTCTCGCCGAGGTGATCCTGTCGAACTTCTC
>DATAIW010000362.1:0-5835 GCA_036262455.1 Candidatus Limnocylindrales bacterium
CACAACGACCTCGTCCTCGACCCCGAGCGCCACGAGGTCACGATCGCCGGGTCGATGGTCCAGCTGACCCATGTCGAGTTCCGCCTGCTCCAGTCCCTCCTCGAGGCGGACGGGCGGGTCCTCAGCCGCGACCAGCTCCTCGACGCCGTGTGGGGCGCCGAGCAGTCCGAAGTCCTCGATCGGACCGTCGATGTCCACATCCGCCGCCTGCGCGACAAGCTCGGCGACGACCCGGATGCGCCGCGTTACGTCGCGACCGTCCGCGGCGCCGGCTACCGCTCCGCGCCGGTGGCGGGCTGAGCCCGGTCGTGGCGACGGCCACGAGGATGCGCAGCCGAGGGATCGCCACCCGGATCGCTCTCGCCGCGCTGGCCTCGGCCGCGATCGGGCTCGTGATCCTGGCCCTCGGGGTGACCGTCGTCGGCGGCCAGGTGTTCACCGACCTGATGATGAAAGCTGGCGACTCGGCCGAGCACGCCCGGACGATGTACGACCAGTCGGTCACGACCGTCGTGATCGCCGCGGTCCTGGTCGCGGGCCTCGCCAGCGTCGGACTGGCGATCGTCATGGGCCGAATGCTGGCGCGGCCGCTGCGCGCGGTCGGGGTCGCCGCCCGCCGGATCGCCGACGGCGATTATGCCGCCCGGGTCCCGCGCGACGGGCCGGAAGAGATCGCGAGCCTCGCCGATTCCTTCAACCAGATGGCCGCCAGCCTCGAGGAGCAGGAGCGGATGCGGCGCGACTTCATCGCCAACGCTGCCCACGAGCTGCGGACCCCGCTGACGAACCTGCAGGGCTATCTCGAGGCGCTGCGCGACGGCGTGATCGTCGCCGACCGCTCGACGTACGAATCGCTCTGGGACGAGGCCGAGCGGCTGGTCCGGCTGTCACGATCGCTCGATTCCCTCGCCGAGGGCGATGCGGCGACGAGCCCGCCGGACCTCCAGTCGATCGACCTCGCGGCCGCTGTCCGGTCGGCGGTCGAGCTCGCCCAGCCGGCGATCGAGCGGGCGGGCCTGCGGCTCTCGCTCGACGTCCCCGCCAGCCTGCCGGCCCGGGCCAACCCCGACCACCTCGCCCAGGTCCTCGCCAACCTGCTCTCGAACGCGGTCCGCTACACGCCGGCCGGCGGGCTGGTCGCGGTCCGCGCCGCGCGTCGACCCGGCGATCTGCTGGTCTCGGTCACGAACAGTGGCGAGCCGATCCCGCCTGACGATCTCGCCCGGGTCTTCGAGCGTTTCTACCGGGTCGAGAAGTCGCGCGACCAGGCCCGCGGCGGGGCCGGCATCGGCCTCGCGATCGTCAAGCAGCTCGTCGAAGCCGGCGGCGGCCGGGTCGGGGCCGAGTCGACCGACGGCAAGACGAGCTTCTGGTTCAGCCTCCCGGCGCAGCCTGTCGTCCGATCGTCGTGAGCCCCCCGAAACTCCTTTCGAGCGTCAACGAGCGCGGGGCCGACGCGCATCGCGCGATTTCGTGCCCGGCCGTGCGTGCAGATCGCCGACTTGAGTCCGAGCAGACTCAGACCGAGACGACTCGGAGTCTCACGGAAGCGCGACCGCCACTAACCCGAGACCGATCCCGGCAAGGCCGATCCACTGGCTCGGCTGGAGGCGTTCGCCCCACAGGACGACCGCCACGACCACGCTCACGACCGGCCCGAACGAGCTGGCCAGGCCGAGGATCCAGGCGGGCGCCTGCTCGAGCCCGAACGCGAACGCCACGAAGCCCGCGATGTCGAGCGCACCGCCGGCGATGGCCGCGAGGACTGCGGTCGGCAGTCGCCCGGGAGGTCGATCGGTCGCCTGGGCGAGGAGCGGCGCGGCCGCTCGCGGTCGGAACACCATGACGACGAGCATGACGAGCGCGACGGTCGCCGCGTTGGCGATCCGGGCGGTCAGGAGGACCGGCAGCCAGCCGGCGCTCCGGATCGGGCCGGCCAGGCCGATCGTCAGGATCGCGAAACAGACCAGGGCGACGATCGCGAACCCGACGCCCTTGCCGGCGACCTTCGTGTTCCGCCAACCGCCATCCGACACCAGGCCGGTCAGGATGACACCGAGCGTCGCGAGCGCGGCGCCGACCGCCTGGAGCGACGTCAGCGTCTCGCCTCGAACGAGGACGGCGAGGATGACCGTCAGGCCGCCGTACGCAGCGACCACCGGACTCACGACCGACAACGGGCCGATGCGCAGGGCCGTGAAGAACGACACGTAGGCCCCTGCCGCAACGACGCCCGTCACGACCGCGACGACGACGTCCTCGATCTTCGTCGGGAACCACGAGCCGCGGACGAGGCACAGGGCGAGGATCGCGGCGAGGCTCGTCGCCTGGACGATCGCGGTGACGCCGAGGCTCCCGAGACGCCGCCCGGCGATCGCCGCCGAGACGTCGGTCGAGCCCCAGCAGACCGCCGCGATCAGGCCGAGCTCGAGACCGATGGACACCGCCGGAGGGTAGTCGGACGGGGGGTCCGAGAGAGGCCCCGTGCTACACTTCGGGACCGTTTGCGCCTCCGCGCGACGCCGTGGGGATGTAGCTCAGCTGGCAGAGCACCGCGTTCGCATCGCGGGGGTCAGGGGTTCGAGTCCCCTCATCTCCACCACCTTCCTCACCCTGACCCAGCCCTGATGCGCGCGTCCGACGCGGGACCGACCCGACCGGCGTGCCGCTGGTCACGCCATGATGGCCGCATGAAGGGCCGGTCCCCGCGGATCCTCCTGATCGGCATGATGGGTTCGGGCAAGACGACGATCGGGCGCGAGCTTGGCCGACGGACCGGCTGGCCGTTCCTCGACAACGACGCTCTCGTCCGCGAGCTGACTGGACGCGAGCCGGCGGCGATCGATGCGGACGACGGCGAGGACGCCCTCCACGCCGCGGAGGCACGGGCGTTCCAGATGGCCACCGACCGCTCGGGCCCGGCGATCGTCGCGGTGGCGGGCTGGATCGTCGACGACGACGCCGCGCGAGCCCGACTCGCCGCGGCCGGGCACGTCGTCTGGCTCCGGGCGCGACCCGATAGCCTGCGGACACGGATCGGATCGGGCGCGGGTCGGCGTGCGGATGCGCAGGACGTCGGGTGGATCGAGGCGCGGGCGACCGAGCGCGAGCCACGCTATCGCGAGACCGCCGACCAGGTGGTCGATGTCGACGACCTCGATCCCGCGGCCATCGCCGCCGCGATCCTCGACGCGATCGGGCTGCCGTCAGCCGGCTGACGACTCGAGCGCGACCGGATCGACACCGGCGGTCGTCGACGCGGTCAGGGCGCCGTGCAGCTCGAGCGAATGCGACCGCAGCCAGCGCCGCCAGACGAGGTGGTCCGGTCGGCGCGAGGCCACGACCGCCCAGAACCGCGGCCCGTGGCCGAACACCTTCAGGTGGGCGAGCTCGTGGACGACGACGGTCTCGAGCGCCTCCGGGGGAGCCAGCACCAGCCTCCAGCTGAACATCAGTCGGCCCTGCCGCGAGGCGCTCCCCCATCGGCTGCGCGGGTCACGGATGGCGATCGCGGCCGGGCTGACCTCGAGCGCGCCGGCATGGTCGGCGATCGTCCCGTCGATCGCGAACCTGGCCTGATCCTTGAACCACGCTTCGAGGACCCGGTCCACCCGTTCGACATCACGCGGGAGCAGCCCGACGTGGAGCTCCGGACCGGCAAGGGTCACCAACCGGGCAACGGTCGATCGACGGCCTGTGCCGGACGACGCGACCCGCAGTCGATGGAGCTCGCCGAGGTACCGGATCGACGCTCCGTCAGCCAGGCCGCCGCGGGCCGCGAGCTCGGCTCGCTGGCGCGCCTGTTGCAGGAGATGACGCCGGATCCACGGCTCCCGATCGCGCAGGAAGTCGTCGATCATCCGCTCCGGGTGAGCCCAGCCGCGGCGCGTCGCCAGGGGAACCGTGACGACGAGACCGTGCTCGGGGTCGATCGTGATCCGGAGCCGGCGCGACCGAGGAGAGCGGCGGAGGAGATACGGCGGCGCCATCGAAGCCGATGGTGCCACACGGGGCTGGCTACGCCTCGGCGATCACCCCGATCGAGACACGGAAGCCCGCCCGGCGCTGGAGCGGCGTCATCTGGGTCGATTGACCGACCGGACCGTCACCCGGGAACCAGCGCACCCATTCCTCGTTGAACAGGTCGAACTCGGTCGGGTCGCGCAACGACCAGTTGGCCCAGACGACCTTGTCGAGCGAGCTCCCGGCCGCCTCGAGCTTGGCCTTGAGGTTCGCCAGGCATTGGCGTGACTGGGCCGTGATGACGCTGCCGACGACCTGGCCGGTGTCGGGATCGATCGGTCCCATCGCCGATACGTAGACCATCCCGCCGGCTTTGACCGCCTTGCCGTAGCCGAGGGGCAGGGTCGGGGCGATCGGCCCCGCAGACGAATCGCCGGCGCCCCAGCGACCCTTCGTCGAGCTGATCCGGCTCGGCTTGGCGAGGTCCTCGGGCGGGATCCCGTATTCGCCGGGCGGGAGCTTGATGCCGGCCTTGTGGAACTGGTCCATGAAGGTCGGACGGACGCCGGTCGGCTTCAGCTCGCCCTGGATCTTGCCGTCCTCGAAGCCGGTCTGCTCGAACGCGAAGATGTCCTGGGTCAGGATCTCGTCGTCCTCGATGCCGTAGACCTCGGTGATGTTGACGATCTTGCGCGTGCCGTCCTTGAGCCGGGACGTGTGGACGATCAGGTCGACCGCGGACGCCATCTGCTCGCGGATCGCCCGGAGCGGCAGCTCGTAGCCGGTCATCAGGACCATCGTCTCGAGCCGTCGGAGCATGTCCTTCGGGGTGTTGGCGTGGCCGGTCGAGAGCGAGCCGTCGTGGCCGGTCGTCATCGCCTGGAGCATGTCCAGCGCCTCGCCGGCACGGCACTCCCCGACGATGAGCCGGTCAGCACGCATGTGCATCGCATTCCGGAGCAGATGGCGGATCGTGATCTCGCCCTCGCCCTCGAGGTTCGGCGGGCGCGATTCGAGGGTGATGACGTGGTCCTGGCGGAGCTGCAGCTCGGCCGCGTCCTCGATGGTGACGATGCGCTCGTCGTTGGGGATGAAGGACGAGAGCACGTTGAGGGTCGTCGTCTTGCCGGAGCCGGTGCCGCCCGAGACGAAGAGGTTGAGGCGGGCCTCGATGCAGACCCGCAGGAACTCGAACATCTCGGCCGTGGCTGTGCCGAAGCGGATGAGGTCGTCGACGGTGAACGGCTTCGAGGAGAACTTGCGGACCGTGATCACCGGGCCGACGAGCGACAGCGGTTCGACGATCGCATTGACGCGCGAGCCGTCCGGCAGGCGGGCGTCGACCCGCGGGCTCATCTCGTCGATGCGGCGGCCCATCGGGGTGATGATCCGGTCGATGATCCGGAGGACGTGCTCGTCGTTGAGGAACGAGCTGTCGACCCGTTCGATCTTCCCGGCCCGCTCGATGTAGACGTGGTTCGGGCCGTTGACCATGACCTCGGTGATCGTCTCGTCATGGAGGAGCGGCTCGAGCGGCCCGAAGCCGGTGACGTCGTCGGCCAGCTCGTCGACGAGGCGGAGCCGTTCATCGCGGGTCACCGCGAACCCGTGGACCGCGATCGTCCGGTCGACGATCCCCTCCATCTTGGTGCGGACGTCGGTCGCGTTGACGTCGAGGAGCGTGTCGAACGCGGCGATCACCTCGGTCACCAGGTGATGCTTGATCTCGAGCAGCAGCGCCTCCCGGGCGGGGGTCCGCGGCTGGGGCGGCAGCACCGGAGGAGCCATGACCGGCACGATCTCGCCGGACTTGGACAGCTCGACCTCGCTGCCGTTCTTGCGTTCGAGTGCCTGCTGCGCCCGTTCCACCCG
>DATAIW010000363.1:0-9872 GCA_036262455.1 Candidatus Limnocylindrales bacterium
GCAAGCGCATAGAGGAGGCGCGACTCGGTCGGCGTCAGCTGGACGGTGTCGCCGGCGACGGTTGCCTCGCGCCGATGGAGATCCAGGGTCAGGTTGGCCCCGAGGGCCAGGCTCTGCCGTGGGACCTTGTCGCCGAGCCGCCGCAGGATCCGGTGGATCCGGGCTCGCAGCTCCGGGTAGTGGTAGGGCTTGGTGACGTAGTCCTCCGCGACCTCCTCGAGGAGGTCGGCCTTGGAGTCGCCGGCATCGATCGCCGACAGGACGATGATCGGCAGGTCGGCCCGACCCTTGATCTCGCGGGCCAGGGTCAGGCCGTCCATCCGCGGCATCATCATGTCGATGATGAGGAGATCCGGCCAGCCGCTCTTGAGGCGGCGGAGGGCCTCGTCGCCATCGCGCGCCGTCTGGATGTCGAAGCCGTCGGCGCGGAGCTGGTCGGCGAGCAGGACCAGGAGATTCGGGTCGTCGTCGACGATCAGGATCCGCGGCGCCCCCTGTCCGCCCGGACGTCCGCTCAGCATCGCCGGCTCAGCATGGCCGGAGCATAGCCGACGCCCGCTGCCGCGCGAACTGCGCGCCCGCGCGCGGTCCCCACCCCGCCCCGCGCGAACTGCGCGCCCGCGCGCGGTCCGCACCCCGGAGGCTGATCAGTGTGGTTGATCGATTCACGGCCCGGTGAGCGTGACGGATACCTCAGATCGGCGATCTGGCGCTGGGGTGGGCGAGCCGCCGTGCGCGGCCGCCGCGGAATCGATCAGCGAGAACGATCAGCCAACTGCGCGGCCTCGGGGTCGCCGCTGGATCTTCGCCAGGAACGACACGTAATCGGCGTGCGGAGCTGGCGATCGCCGGCCGTCCGTCACGGTGGGCCGCAACCATGCCCGACGTCGGCTCAGCGGGTCGACCATCGCGAGGCCGCGACCTACTCGCCCGGACTGCGGCGCTCGTTCGACAAGCTCCATGAGGGACCGCGCCCGCGTCGGAAACCCCGCCGCGAACGCGGACCGATTCTCCTGGAGCCGCTCGTCATTGGCGGCCGTGGCGAGGAGCACCAGGAATCCGACGGTAGATCGCGGCTGCCACCCTCGACGACGCGCGGCTGTCCATGCCTCCCGCTCATACCAGCCGAGCGCGCGCTCAATGCCTCCGACGTCGTGGATCTCGGTCTTGACCTCGATGACGAGGACGACTCCGGTTCGGGGGTCGAACGCGAGCACGTCGATCCAGCCACGGGACCGGTCGCCGCCGATCTCGATCTCGGTCGCGACCTGCCAGCCGGCGCGCCGGAGTCGACCGGCTACGAACGAGACGCATCGAGCGTGGGCCGCGTCGCCCTGAAGCGGCCGATCGCCGAGGAACGGCCGTGCAACGTCGACGATGAGACGGCCGCCCATGGTCTCGACGAGCGTCTGGATGGTCACGAATGTCATGGCGCGAACCCGGCCATTCTCGATGGCCGAGATCAGGGACTGTGACACGCCCGATCTGGCCGCCAGCTCGCGCTGGCTCCACCGGATCGCCAGTCGCAGGTCCTTGACGATCGCGCCGACCCGCAGGAGAAGTTGTCTGTCGGTCATGGCGGAGGTTGTAGAGGACGGCCCTTATCCGGCGATTGACTGCGCTCCGATTGCTGCCACTGATCGATCTCGTGACCCGCGAGCGCGGCGCATGCCGCGTTCCCGCGTCGAGGTGTCTGAGCAGGCGCGCGGTCACGCTCGCTGAGCCGGAAACCGATCGGTGAACGCGATCACGCGGCGCGGCACGGCGCGACGACCCGGATCAGGGGGCCTTCGGGTCGACCATCCGGCAGCGGCCGCGGATCGGGCAGAGGTCGTGCTTTGGGCTGCGGGCCTGGCAGATCTCGCGGCCGTGATGGATCAGCAGGACGTGCGTCTCGTACGATCGCTCGGGGGCGCCGGCGAGCATTGCGATGAACTGCTCATGGGCAAGGTCCGCCGGCGCCCTGGCCGGCAGCAGCCCGATCCGCTTGGCGACCCGCTCGACGTGGCGGTCGACCGGCATCAGGGGCTGGTTGAAGCAGAACAGGAGGAGGACCGACGCAGTCTTCTTGCCGATGCCCGGGATCGATGTCAGCCAATCGCGGGCGGCCAGCGGCGCCAGATCGCCGAGGAACTCCAGCGAGTGGTCACCACGCTCCTCGCGGATTTTGCGGAGCGTGGCCTGGATGCGCGGCGCCTTCTGCGGGGCGAGCCCGCCCGGCCGGATGACGTCCACCAGCTGCGGCAACGGCGCGTTCTCGACCGCGATCCAGTCCGGTGGCGCGCCGGGTGGCAACCCGCCCCCACCCCAGCCGGCCCCCGGTTCATGGATCTCCTCGGCACGGCCTGATGGCCAGGCCGCCCGGAGCGCGATGAAGGCCTTCTCGGCGTTGATGTCGGCGCTGTTCTGGGTGAGAATCGTGAGGATCAGCTCCGAGGTCGGGTCGAGGCGCCGCCGCCAGATCTGCGGCCCGTAGAGCTCGCCGAGCGAATCGAGGGTGTCCTCCAGCAGCCGCGGCCGATAGCGCGCGATGCGCTTCGCCCACGCGATCGCGGGATCGGGCCTGGCTCGTTTCCGCTTGGGCTTCGGAGACGGCTTGGTCGCGCGTTTCGGCGCGGGTCGCGTCGGACTCATGAACCCGATGATGCGCCAAGACGGCGCCCGAGGTCGATCACCCGCGCAAGCCGCTCGCCGCAGCGTTCGAGGGGCGCCGGGCCGGCGGCCATCGCCTCCGCGACGCTCTGCGGCCGCTCGGTGACCGGTACCACGACCGCACCGAGGGGTCGCAGTGCCTCGATCCCATCGGGTTCGACTCCGCCGCCGACGGCGATGCAGGCAACCCTGGCTTCGGAGGCACGGCGCGCCACCCCGAGGGCCGTCTTGCCAAACGCGGTCTGGGCGTCGATCCGGCCCTCGCCCGTGATCACGAGGTCGGCCCGGGCGAGCTTCCCGTCGAAATCGGCGGCGGCCATGACCACATCGATGCCGGGAACCAGCTCGAGGGAGGCGAACCGATCGGCAAGGCAGAGGAGGCCGAACCCCGTCCCGCCGGCGGCGCCTGCACCCGCCGTGTCGCGCTCCCGCCGGCCGGCCGCCTCCTCGAGCGCGTCCGCGGACCGGCCGAGTCGCCGGTCGAGCTCCGCGACGTCGTCGGGCGTGGCGCCCTTCTGCGGTCCGTAGGTCGCGGCGGCGCCGCGCTCTCCGAGCAGCGGGTTCGAAACATCGCAGGCGATCCGAAGTCGCGTCTCGGCAAGGCGCGGATCGAGCCCGGCCAGATCCACGTCGGTCGGGTCGACCGCGGCGTCCGAAACCTGGGCGCCGAGGGCACGAAGGATCCCGGCGCCGCCGTCGTTGGTGGCGCTTCCGCCGATCCCGAGCGTGATGTCGCGGACGCCGGCATCGAGGGCTGCGACGAGCAGCTCGCCCGTGCCGCGGGTCGTCGCGCCCAGCGGATCAAGCTCCGAGCCGGCGAGACGTGAGAGCCCGGACGCTGCCGCCATCTCGACGATCGCCCGCCCGCCGTCGACGGACTGCAGCCAGCGACCGGAGATCGCTCGTCCGATCGGGTCCGTGGCATCGGCCACCCGCCACGTCCAGCCGCCGGCCGCCTCGATGGCGACGGTCGTGCCCTCGCCACCGTCCGCGAGCGGCGCGAGCAGGATCTCGTCGCGCGGCCGCGCCCGTGCCCAGCCGGCGGCCAGTGCCCGCGCGACCTCGACCGAGGTCAGCGATCCCTTGAACGAGTCCGGGGCGATCAGGATGACGAAGGAACGCCCGGCGGCGTCGGTCACCGTCGGACGGGTTCGAGCTCGTCGGAGAGCGCGCCTGCCCGACCGTGGCCCGAGGCGCCGTCCGAGCCCTCGACACCGCGCCGCCGCTCGAGATATTCCGGGATCCGGATCATCGGCGGCCGCTCCTGGTCCGCCAGCTCGATCACCTCGAGCGACAGCCGGCCACGGCCGGAGCGCGGCAGCTTCATCGTCGAGCCGAGCTCCGCGAACAGGCGCGCCTTGCGTCGTTCCTCGAGCCGCTTCATCACCGCCTGGAGGATCACGAACGACATCCGCGACAGGCCTTCGAGCTCCTGGTTGCGGTGGACCCGCCGCTCGAGGTCGACCTGGCCGAGGCCCTCGATCCCGACCCGCTCGGTGGCGTCGATGAGGTGCCCGATCTCGACCGCGTAACCGGTGAAGAAGGGGATCGATTCGAGGAGCGCCCGCCGCCCGGCATATTCGCCGCTGAGCGGCTGGATCATCCCGGACAGCTCCGGAAAGAACAGGTTGATCAGGGGCCGGGCCACGAGCTCGGTGACGCGGCCCCCGCCGCCCTCCTTGAGGACCCCGCCTTCGACGATCGGGCGCTGGTAGTAGCCCTTGACGTACTGCAGGCGCGGCTCGTGGAGCAGCGGCCCGAGCGTCCCGTAGACCATCCGCGGATGCCAGTTGCGGACATCGGTGTCGGCCCAGACGATGATGTCGCCGGTGGTCTCGTGGACCGATTTCCAGAGCGCCTCGCCCTTGCCGATGAACGAGCCGTAGCGCGACAGGATGTCGGGATGCTGGACGACGCGGGCGCCCTCGGCCTCGGCGATCTCGCGGGTCCGATCGGTCGAGACCGAGTCGATCACGAGAATCTCGTCGATCAGCGGGACCCGGCCCATCATCTCGCGCATCGCCCGACGGACGATCGGCCCGATCGTCTCCTCCTCGTTGAGGGTCGGCAGGACGAGCGAGACCGTGACGCCCTGCTTCTCCTTGAGCTGGACGAGCCGGCGGAGGTCGGCGAACTCGGCGTGGTGGAAGTTCGACTCGCCGAACCAGCGCTCGACCCGGACGGGGACGGCTCGCGCCTCCTCGGCCGCGCGGTCGGCCGCAGCGAGGGTCTCGGCACGCGACGCGAGCTGCTCGAAGGTGGCCCGGCCGATCAACTCGCGGGTCTTGACGACGATGACCGTCGGCTTGGCCCGCGTCGCGATCGCTTCGGGCAGGGCTCCGAAGAGGTAGGTGTCGCCGTCGGTGCCGGCTGGCTGAGCGGACGCCCCCATGACCACGAGGTCGGCCCGTTCGGCTTCCTTGAGGATCGCGTTGCGGACGTTGGTCGCCTCACGGACGATCCCCTCGCCGCGGCCCTTGAGGTGCTGCCGGACGAACTGGGCGAGGGCGTGCTCGGCCTGGGCGCGGACGGCGAGCGTGATGCCGGGTGGGACGAAATGGAGGACGCTGACGATGGCGTCGGTCCGGCGGGCGATCGCGTCGGCATAGCGGACCGCGAGCTCGGCATGTGGCCCGCCGCGGACCGGGACGACGATCCGCCGGATCTCCTTGCTGCCGCGCTGCTTGACGACCGCGATGTCGGCCGGCGCGTCGCGGACGACCTCATCGATCGTCGGCGAGATGACCGAGCCGCCCTCCCGACCGGCAGGCGCCTTGCCGCCCCAGCCGAAGATGATCAGGTCAGCCTCCTGCTCGGCCGCCGCCTCGATGATCCCCTCCGCGGCGTGGCGGCCGATCCGGACGATCGGGTGGATCGTGGTGCCGTCCGGGGCGAAGTCGAGAACCCGCTGGAGGAGTCGCCGGGCGTGGCGGGCCCGGGTCGCGCCTTCGCTGAGCGGCATGCCCTCGGGCACCTCGACGATGCCGAGGGCGGTGAGCTCGCCGGCCCGCGGGTCGAGGAGGGCGGCACCGAGCCGGATCAGCTCCTCGGCCGTGGCCGGGTTGGCGACCGGGATCAGGATCCGGGCGGGCAGCGGGCCACGGGCGGCGGCGTTCATCGGATTGGGTCGCTTGGACCGGCCGAGGCGCGGCGGGCGGGCTTGGCAGCCGAGGCCGGCGGCGTGGCCGTCTGCGCGCCGGCGGGCGATGCGCCGTTGGACGCCGCGATGGCCGTCGGAGCAGCCATCGCCGTGGCCGCGGCGGTGTCGTCGGCGGCGACGGACGCCTCCCAGCGCTCGACGAGATACGGCTTGAGGTGCTCGAACGCGCGCGCCTGGCGCTCGACGCGATCCTCGGCCTCGTCGGTCGTCTGGTGGCGGTTCTCGATCACGAAGCTCCCGACCCGCCCGAAGTAGATCGGGACGAGGGCGGCGACGAGATTCTCGATCGGCGGCTCGGCCGAGCGGGCGCAGATCACGAGGTCGTAGATCAGCCGTGCCCACAGGTCGTCGGAGAACTGGAATGCGGACAGCGCATCGGCCATCTCGAGGGTCGTCGCGTTGGTCGACGAGCCGTCACCGGCGATCCCGAGCCGCGCCCGGGCCGCATCGACGAGCTTGCCCGCCTCGTGGGCGAGGACCAGGACCATCTCGAGATTCGGTGGCGCGAACATCCGCCGCCAGGTGTCAGCGAGGGTCAGCGAGCCAGTGTGGAACTCGGTGAGGAGGCGGAGCGTGTTCACCTCGAGCGGCGGCGGGTCGATGATCCGTTCGAAGCCGTAGGCCGGGATGTCGTGGCTGCCGCGAATCGCGAGCCATTTGTCGGGATGGGTCGCCGCGAGCCGGAGGATCGTCCCGACGACCTGTCGGAACATCGGGCCGAGGTCGGCGCCGGGGTCCTTTGGGTCGTGGACCTTCGCCCCGAGCCGGGCCTGGCAGACGGCGAACCCGCCGGTCAGGGCCGAGGTCGTCATCCAGATGTCGATGCCGAACTTGCTGATGTCCTCGGTCCAGTCGTCGAGCGTCAGATAGTGCTTGACGAGATCGCCGCTGACCCCGAAGTCGCCCCCGATCGGCTGGCGGATCCGGTTGCCGTAGAGGGCTCGGGTCAGCGGGTAGGTGACGGTGTTGGTGATCGTCCCGTCGTACTTGTAGCGGGCGTAGAGCGGCGCAACGTAGTCGTAGCCGCCCTTGAGGATCGGCCCGGCCAGGAGCTCGATCCATTCGGGGATGATCGAGCGCAGGTCGCTGTCGACGACGACGAGCGCCTGGACCTCGAGGGCCGCGGCGATCTCGAAGATCGTCCGCAGGGCTGCCCCCTTGCCACCGACGCCGTCGATCTCGGGGTAGGTCAGGCTCACCCGCGAGAGCTTGTTCGTCGGGCGCACGAGGAGGATCTGCTCGACATAGTCGGGCGGTTCGGTGTCGATCACGACCCGGCTCGTGCCGTCAGGCGAGCCGGCGTCGCTGTTGACCAGCACGGGCCGCAGGTCCGGGAAGTACTGGACGAGACCGGCCTGCGCCGCGCGCACGACATAGCCGATCGTGGCGGCGTTCTTGAAGCTCGGGATGCCGACCATGATGTCGGCGTGGCCCAGCCGGGCGATCTCGTCGCGGACCGCCGGCGTCAATCCTTGGGCAGGCACCACGTGACCGTACCACCGATCGGCGACTGTCGCGCCTGGACGACGCTGGCGGCGTTGCCGCCTGCGGTCCTCGCTCACAGCCATCCGAGGCTGCTCGCTCCGGTGCTCGCGGCCGCTTTGCGCTGACGCACTCATGCGCGACGAACGCAGTCACGGGGCCGATTCGGATCGGCGACTGTCGCGCCTGGGCACGCATCGCGGCGGTGCGCCCTGCGCTCCGCGCGACTTCGGGCCGATGGATTCGCGGAGCTCCTCCGCGGGCTTCGGTGAGCCGGCCCGAGGTCCGCTCTCGCAGACTCGCGGCACGGAGCGATGATGTCAGCGGGCGGGGATCTGCGCGAGGGCCCACTCCGGGTTCTTCTGGCCGGGCACGTAGCGGCTGTTCGCGCCCTTGTAGGCCAGCCGCCGGAAGCCGAACGAGCGCCACGATCCGAGCCACGCGTCGATCGGCGGCTTGACGTGGATTCCGACCCGGATGAGGTCGCTCTCCGGGAGGACTGACTCGAGGATGCGCTTGCGCTCGAGCTGCGGGACGTCGCAGAGCGACTCGTCGTCGAGCCAGAGCAGGTCGACCGCGACCAGGGCGAGGCGATCCGTGGTGCTATCGACGGTCCACTGGCGGGCCTCTTCCTGACGCTTCACGAGCCGGTCCTTCCGGTCGCCGCGGGTCCCGACGAGCATCCGGGTCATCGCCTCGCCGGGCTTCGGGAGCGTCACCGGGTCGCGGGCTGCGATGAGCGCCTGGTCCTGGAACGGCTCGGGGGTCAGGTACGCCTCCACGAGGGCCGTTCCACCCGCCACCGCCTCGCGAAGGGCGTCGATGATGTCCGGCTTGCTGTCGACGAGACCACCTTCGATGTCCGTCAGTTGGATCGTCGGGCCGTCGACGAAGGCAAGGATCCGCGGGCCGCTCCAGAGCGGCTCGATGATCGGGTCCACGATCGAATTCGCGCGTTTGCCGCCGAACAGCTGGGGGCGCCAGGTCGCTGCAGCGGACGCGGCATCGGTGGCGATCATCGACCGATGATACGCGTCGATCCCTCGGCTGCGTTCACGGGTGCTCGCCGTCGCGACCCGGTCGATGGGCCGACCCGCTCGGCGCCGATTCCACCGCCACGTGCCCGCGGCGCGCGCCTATGATCCGGCGATGGCTGCCAGCAAGGACGTCCCTGTCGCCCGCTCCGGGCGCGGGCTCGGCGCCCTCAGCCCGAGCGGCCGCGCGGCCGAGCCATTCGCCTGGTCGCTGTACGACTTCGCCAACACGATCTTCTCGTACGCCGTGGTGTCCACCGCCATCGGGCTCTGGGCGACCGACGGGAGCCGCTTCGGCGAACGTGACGGCAACCTCGTCGTCTCGATCGCGGTCGCGATCAGCGTCGCCCTCAACGCGATCGTCTCGCCGATCCTGGGCGCGCTCAGCGACCGCGGCGGACGGCGCCTGCCGTTTCTCCTGTTCTTCACCGTGCTCTGCATCGTCCCGACCGCGCTCATCGGGCCGAGCCCCGCGATCGTCGGAATCGCCCTGTTCGCCGTCGCCAACTTCGGCTACCAGGCCGCGCTGATCTACTACGACGCAACGCTCAAGACGGTGAGCTGGCCCGAGACGCGCGGCCGGCTGAGCGGGATCGGGGTGGCGGTCGGGTACTGCGGCACGATCTTCGTCGGGTTGGTGCTCATCCTCCTGAAGGTGCCGATCGAAGGCCGCTTCCTCGTGGCCGCGATCCTCTTTGCCGTGTTCTCCGTGCCGATCTTCGTCGTCGTCAAGGAGCAGGGAGGGGTCGGTCGGATCAGCCGCTCGGACGTGACCGGATCGTGGTCGCAGCTCCGGACGACGATCGATCACGCGCGCGCCGTGCCCGGTCTCGGACGCTTCCTGCTGGGACGCTTCTTCTACTCCGACGCGGTCAACACGATCATCGTGGTCATGACCGTGGTCACGGTCTACGCCAAGGGACTGAGCGAGTCCACGGCCCAGATCGTCCTGCTCGGACTGACCGTCGTCGCCGTCCTCGCCAGCTTCGGTTGGGGTCGGCTCGTCGACGCCTGGGGGCCGAAACGGACGCTGATGGTGATCCTCGCGTCGTGGGCCGTCGGGCTCGTGCTTGGCGCCGTGTCGCTCGGCGTCGACGGGCCGATCGGCTTCGTCGCGTTCCTGGTCGCCGGGGCGATCCTCGGCAGCGGGCTCGGCGGCGTCCAGGTCGCCGACCGGGTGTTCATGGTCCGCCTCTCGCCGCCCGAGCGGCTGGGCGAGTTCTTCGGTCTGTACGGCCTCGTCGGGAAGGGCTCGCAGGTCATCGGCCAGATGCTCTACGGGCTGACCCTGTTCCTCCTGCTCGACACGTTCAAGGTCGGGGCGTACCAGCTCGCGGTGCTCACGCTTCTCGTGACGATGGCCATCGGCTACCGGCTGATCCAGCCGGTCTCCGACACGTGGGCCGGCGCCCACGAGACGGACGGCACGCCGGCGCCGCCCGAGCGGCTCGCCCCGTCTGCGGCCCCGATCGAGCCGCGCTGAGGTCTGATCAGGCGATCCGCGCGCCGGTCGCGTCGAGGTGGGCCCGTCGCCACGCCCAGGC
>DATAIW010000364.1:0-2234 GCA_036262455.1 Candidatus Limnocylindrales bacterium
TGTTCGTGCCGGTCGTCGATGCGGTGGCCATGTTCGGCGATCAGCGGGTCGGCGACCCCGATGTCGAGACCATCCTCGTGAACCGCTTCTACCTCCGGGGCGTCGAGCAGATCGACAAGCGGACCGGCCTCAAGCCCCAGAAGCTGCCTGGCTCTCCGCTCGGCGGAATCACCTGGCAAGACCGCTCCTAGTAGACGCCTCCCAGGGCGGCTCCACCAGTCGTGACCCTGAAGGCAGTCGTTTTCGATGTCGGGGAGACGATCGTCGACGAGACGCGGGCCTGGTCGGCCTGGGCCGACTGGCGCTCAGCCGCTCAACATCGTCATCAGGGCGCCGACCCGCCTGGGCTGAACCGGCAACCGGAACGCGGAGTCAGCTCCCGCCCACCGAGGTCCGAGGCCGAGTTCCGTCGAGGCCATCGGCCCGAGGTCTCAAGCTCGGGCGGCTTCCTTCGCGCGACCGAACGGCAGGCGGAATCCGCCCGCTTTCTGGGCCACGACCGGCTGGGCGAGCGTCTCGGTGTGGAACGTCCGGACGAGCCGCTCGGCCAGAGCGTCGAAGTCCTCGGTGATCCGCTCCCGCGGGTACAGCTCGATGACCGTCCGACCCTCGTTGGCTGCGCGGACGAAGAGCAGGCCACCCGATCGGATCAGGGCGAGCGCCGGCATCCCGACCGTCTTCTCCATGTCGGCCACCGACACGCCGCTGTTGGCCCGGTTGACGATGAGCGCGAGCCGATCCTGGACGCCGAGCTCGATTGCGACCTCGCGGAGCTGGACCGCAGCGCGAAGGGCGGGAACGTCCGGAGTCACCGGCACGAGGATCTTGTCGGCCTTCTCGAAGATCGCCCGGTTGAGGGCGCTGTACGACGGGTGGAGGTCGACGATGATGAAGTCGTAGGTCGGGCGTGACGTCGTGATCGCGTCGGCGATCCGCGTCGGCTCGAGGATCTCGGTGTTGAGCGGCGACGACGTGAGCGATACGACCGACATCCCCGACGGATGCGGGGTGGCCAATTCGGTCAGTGATTCGGCAATGCCGTCGTCGACCTGCTCACGCCAGCTGTCGGCCACGGTCCGGACCTGCTCGAGCCCGAGCGAGGTCGTCACGTGGCCGGTCACCGTGTCGGCGTCGACGAGGAGGACCTTCTCGTGGTAGTGGAGCTGGAGGGCGGCCGCGAGGTTCGTCGCGATCGTGGTCTTGCCGACGCCGCCCTTCGGATTGAAGATCGCGATGACCGTGGCCCGTCGAGACCAGTCGCCCATCTCCATGGAGCCGCCCTGGATGATCGGGCCCGAGCCGTCGTCGATGGTGACCGAACGGATGCACATCGCCTCGACACGCCAGCGGATCGAGTCGGCCGAGTAGGGTCGGCTGAAGAACTCGTCTGCGGAGCTCGGGTTGAACATCTTGTCGATGGCCTGCGGCGACATGACCATCAGGGCGGGGATGTTCCGTGCTCCCTCGTGGAGCAGGCCGTAGTACTCGAGCGACATGTCGAAGTCGTTCTCGCCGTCGAGGATCGCGACCGCGATGTCGTGGCGGGCCGCCAGGAGGGCCTCGAGCTCATCGGGCATGCCGATCGAGATCGCCTCGAAGCCAGCCGCCCGGAGCTCGCCGGTGACGGGCCCGCGTTCTCCCGGCGGAAGGGCGATGACGATCGCTGGTCGTGCCACGATCTATGACTCCCCGGGTTCTCGCGGTGGTGAGGTGGACGCGGGGGGGCCGGGCCCGGCCGGTTACGCGTCCGCCTCCGGATCATGAGCGGTGACGTGAATCACGCCGTCGGACGAGCCGGTGACGCGGGCCTGGAAGCTCGGCAGGGACGGGATCGCATCGCGGAGGACGACATCGGCGCCGTGGTTGACGGCGAAGATGAACTCCCCGTCGGGCCCCGACGAGACGCCGACCGACTGGACACCCGGCACCCGCCCGAGGTGGCGCTTGAAGCTGGCGATGCTCGCGACGCTGACGAGCCCGACGACGACAACCTGCGTCGTCGCCGAGTCAGCGGCGTTGCCCTTGTTCTTGCCCGGGACGAGACCCGCCAGGCGAGCAGCGAGCGCGTCGTCGCCGATCTCGGGGATCTCCTCGTCCGACGTGCCGGCGGCAGCGAGGGCCTCGGCTTCGGCGGCGTCGTAGTCGGGCGTCAGGCCGAGGGCCGCGAAGCGCGGATCCGCCTCGCCCTCGTCCTCGTGATTGCCCATGATCTCGATCGCGACGTCGGCGACGGC
>DATAIW010000365.1:0-1873 GCA_036262455.1 Candidatus Limnocylindrales bacterium
ACCGTCGCCGACGCCGATCGCCACCCCGACGCCGTCGCCCGCGCCGTCGTCCTCGGTCGCGCCGTCCGGGTCGCCCGCGGCGTCGGGGTGGCGATCGGCGTCGGCGACGGTGTCGGTGCGACGTACGGCGTGAACGAGCCGCCGACCCCGAGCAATGCCCCGTAGGCGAAGATCAGGACGAAGACGAGCACCGTACCGATGACGAAGATCTTCGACGCCTGATCGGTGACCTTGATCGAAGGATCGATGATCGTTGCCGGCGTCACGACCTTGGTCGGCTTCGTCGCCCGACCCACGCGCACACGACCGGGCACCGAACCCGAGGCAAGCGCCGCCGCGGCGCCCGCGGCCGACTCGTCGCCGATCCCTTCGTCGTCCGCGGGCTCGTCGGCTTCCTCGTCCTCGTCTCCCTCGGCTTCGTCCTCCGCGGGCTCGTCGTCGTCCTCAGCCCCGTCGGGCTCGTCCTCGCCGCCGAGCTCGTCGGCCGCCATGGCGGCCGCCTCGGCCTCCGCCCGGGCCGCGTCGGTGTCGGCCTCGGGCATCGCGCCGGGCGCGACCGCAGATGCATCAGCGCCGTCGGGCGGGATCGCGATCGGCTCCGTCACGTCGGACGCAGGCTCCCTCGGTTCGGTCATCCGGTCGTGTCTCTCCTGTGCTGGACGCTCGGCGGCTCGAGCCGCGCTGGCCGGCGTGTTGGATCGCGGCAGCGGCGTCGGGGTGCGGCCGCCAGTGTACCGAAGGTCAGGCGTCGCGCATCGCGGGCAGGAGCAGGCCGGCCAGGCCGGCAAGGATCGAGGCGATGCCGCTGACGACGAGCACGGGCACGATCCCCACGACCTGGCCGAGAACGCCACCGATCGCCATGGCCATCGTCATCGACCCGAACACCAGCGCGAACCGGAAGCTCACGACCCTCCCGATCAGCTCCTGTGGGGTCCGCTGCTGGAACAGGACCTGGCTCGGGATCACGAAGATCATGTTCGCGATGCCGACGCCGAGGAGCAGCCCGAAGTCGACGACCAGGCTTCCGCTCAGGGCGAACCCGATCAGGAACAGGCCGAACAGGACGTAGCCGCCGATCACGAGCCGGCCTTTGGCGAGGTGCATCCCGACCAGGCCGATCGCGAACCCGCCGACGAGATTGCCGATCCCGATCGACGCCTCGAGGAACGAGTAGGCCGCCTTCGGGTCGATGCCGTTGGCCGGCCCGAGGAAATCGCGGACGAAGATCGGGGTCAGGGCGGTCAGGGCGCCGATCGCGAACTGGGCGAAGGCCGCCTGGATCGTGTTGGCGAACAGGACGGGCTCGTGGCGCAGGAAGTCGTATCCCTCGCGCATGTCGGCGAGGACGCTCCTCCGCCCGGAAGGGGCCTCGGCCGTTTCATCATGACCAGCCCTCGCGCCCGGGTCGTCGTTCTCCGAGCCCGCCTCGATCGGCCGGGCAGCGACGGCAGCGACCGGCTGGACCATCGCCGAATGCCGGGTCCGCTGGACGGTCGGGATCGCGATCGACGCGATGAGGATCGCGGAGGCTCCGTAGGTCGCCGCATCGATCCAGAACGCCAGGGGCAGGGCGGCCCCGAGGAAGCCGACGAAGAGGCCGGCCAGCGGGTAGCCGATGATGTCGGCGAAGGTCTCGCCGGCCCACAGCGCCGAGTTGGCGGTCAGCAGGTCGTCCTCGTCGACGATCCGTGGCAGGACCGCGACCCGGGCCGGGCGGAAGAAGATCGAGATCGAGGTGACGAGGAAGATCAGCGGGTAGACCAGGTAGACGTTCGTGACTGCCGCGATCGGCATGATCAGGACGACCGCCGCCCGGAGGATGTCGCTCACGACCAGCACGTCGCGCTGGTTCCAGCGGTCGACGTAGGCT
>DATAIW010000366.1:0-3899 GCA_036262455.1 Candidatus Limnocylindrales bacterium
ACTGAGAACAGCAGGAACGCCGACCAGCCGATGAGCCCACCGAAGGCGAGCACGGTCGAACGTCGTTGCCGGCGTTCTCCGTGGTCGCGGGCTGTCACCTCGACGACGACTCGACGCTGGTCGCCGAGATGACTGACGCCATCCGGTCGATCTCCTCGCCCGGAAGGTCGATCGCCCGCGCCCTGCTCCGCCAGCCCGCGACAGCCTTCGCGACGTCACGCACGACCCGAACGGCGTCGGAGTTCGAGAGCCGGTACAACGGGCACGTCTGGATGGCCACCGCGAGATCGGGCTCGTGCGAGCCTTCGTCGATGGCGAGGGAGTGCTCGAACACGTCGGGGGAAGGGTTCAGATCGAACGCGGGCGCGAGTCGCCAGCCGGCGCCGGTCCGGAGAAAGCCGTGGTTCCGGAGATGATCGTCGCGATTGCCGACCATCACGTTGAACACCAGGCGCCGGAAGAGCTGCTCCAGATCCGCCGCGATCGACGCCGGATCGACATGGTCCGCGACGGCAAGGGCGAGGTCGAGATAGCTCGCCTCATCGCCGTCGTGCTTGCCGGTGAGGGTCATCGCCGAGGCGTACAAGCGGCGATCGGCTCCGTGGCGGTCGAACCGTCGCGTTGCAAAGGTCGTGCCGGCTGTCGACAGGGACAGGGTTCTGCATTCCGGGACCGTGATCGCGGCGTCGCGAGCCAGCAGGATGAGCAGGTACTCCCAGCGCCCGACATCCCGTCGATCCTGTCTCGACGGGAACTTGGCGATCCACAGATCGCCATCGTCGGCGACGAAGTTCGCCTTCGGTCGGGCCCCGCCGAGCGAGCTGCCCGGAGCAATGAGGAGCGCGACCGCTGGGTCGTCGATCGGGGTGTGCGGGGATCGCTCGAGTTCCGATGCGGCGAACTCCAGCGAACGGAGGCGGGTCATCGGTGGGACGCCGCGGCTGCCATCGAGAAACGGCCCGCTCGGCGTCCGACCGATGCGCAGAGCACCCATCCGCGTCTCGTCGGCGACGCCGACCAGGAAGTCCCAGTCGTCGAGAACGCGGATCGGACGGCCTTCCTCGCGCGCGGCGGCCGCTTCGCGACGCTCCAGCAAACCGCGACCCCAACGATCCGGGGCGGTATCCGAGAGCACGCCCGGCAGCAGGCCGTCGCCGAAAAATCTCTCGGCCGGGCCGAGGGCCAGCGAAGGGTCGATCGCGAACGAGCCCGGCCCGTCCAGCCAGGATCGCGCGTATTCGAAGCTGATGACGGTCCGTCGTCCGGGTCGCCTGCGCAGAACGCCGACCGGTCGCCGCGGCCCGAGCTCGGCGGCGTCGAGCACCGTGATCAGCTCATCGGGGTCAGAGCTCATCAGCCAGAGTCGACCGGCTCGATCGCCGGGGTCGACCGAGCCTCGAGTCGTTCAGCTGCTCGCCGAGATCGTCCTCGCTGGCAATGAGGTCGATCTGGTCGCCCAGCGACAGGACCTCGAGCACCCGGGCAAGCACCCCATAGCTCACGGCGAGCGATCCCGCCTCGAGACGACGAATTGTCGGGCGCGAAACACCGACCCTGGCGGCCATATCACTCTCGGTCATCCTCCGCCGCAACCGGGCGAGTCGAAGACGTCCGCCGAGTGCCTCCGCGCGGCGGATCATTGCCGGGAAGGCAGGCCGCGCCGGTCTGGTCATGAAACATACTATTACCATTAAGACCGTTACTGTCAATAGTATGTTCTGGCGTCTACGGGACCTGCAACGTCAGCGCTGATCGACAGTCCGCCGCCCACGCGCTGCGGATAGCCGAATGATTCGAGATTCGCAGTATTCGGCTATTCGAAGGGCCATGGCGGACGAAGTCCGGCGCGAGGTGGGCGCGAGGTGGACACGAGGTTCGGCGCGAGGTGGACACGAGGTTCGGCGCGAGACGCCCTCGTGCCCTCAACCGCGGGTCATCGAGAGCAGCAGACCCGGGCCGGCGTACGGCGCCTTCTGGTTGAACAGCCGGCGCAGGAGGAAGTACTCCGGCAGCGGGTGGTCGTCGGTGATCAGCGGACCCGAACCGACGAACCGGTCGACCTGGTCGTCGGCGATCCAGCGCAGGCTGTCGATCCGGGCGACCCAGGCGTCGATCGTCTTCGCCGGCGAGTCGTAGGCGGACGAGATGTCGGCCAGGATCCCGGGCCGGCCGAGGACCTCGCGGGTCGTCGCGTCGTCGAAGACCATCGGCTGGTCGGAGCCCAGCATGTACAGCCCGTAGCCCCCCGGCCCGAACACCATCGTCACGTGCGGGAACACCGACCGGAACGTCCGCAGGTGGGCCTGGAACTCGTCGATCGTTGCGCCGAACGGGACCCACTGCATCATGATCCCGCCCGGGTTCAGGCGGGCGTGGCCGGCCTGGTAGTACTCGAGCGACGAGATCACCGACGCGCCCGAGCTGAAGATCGGCGGCGGCGGGTCGGTGACGATGATGTCGTACGTCTCCGTGGTCAGCTCGATGTGGTTGCGGCCGTCGGTGACGATCACCTTCCCGTTGGGGTTGGCCAGGACCGCGGCGGCGTCCGGGTAGAAGTACGGGAACATCTCGGGCACCGACGGAACGAGCTCGACGGCCTCGGTCTTCAGGCCGGCGATCAGGGCGCCGCGGAACGCCGAGCCCATCCCGAACGCGACCGTCGCCGCGGTCTTGGAGTCGGGCCGGAGGGTGAGCGGCAGGACCGGCATCATCTTCGCGTCGACCGTGAGCAGCGTCATCGCGGTCCCGGTCACCCAGAGCTGGGCGGTCACCGTCTCGCCCGCCTGGACGGACGCGATCTCGTCCTCGTGGCTCGCGAACAGCTTCGCGCCAACGTCGTGGATCCGGGCGATGCTCGGATCGACGATGGCACCGGCCGTCGTCAGGCCGCTGACGATCGCGACCGTGACGACGAGCGCGCCGGCGCTCGTCGCGAGACGGGCCGTCCGCGACAGCGCTTCGCGGCCGGAGCTGCTGATGACGATCGCGACCGCGGTCGCGACGTTGACGAGGGCGAGCAGGGCGACGGCGTTGGGCGAGCCGACCGCCGGGATCACGAAGAACGGGATCGCGAACGTCGCGATGATCGCGCCCGCGGTGTTGGCGGCGAGGAGCCGGCCGGCATTGCCGGCGATCCGGGCCGGGTCGTCGCCGAGCAGCGTCGACGCGGCGGGGAATGTGAAGCCCATGACGATCGTCGCCGGCAGGACGACGAGGATGATCGGGAAGAGGATCGCCTGGGCCGCCTCGAGGGCCTTGCCGGGATCGATCGGGCCCGGTTTGCCGATGACGAGGACGAGCCCGGCGATCGCGATCGCGCCGACGACGACCTGGGCCCCGGCGATCAGGGCGAGCGGCCGCTGGATCCAGCGTCGGGTGATCGCGAACAGCGTGGCGCCGATCGTGATCCCTATCAGGAACATCCCGAGGATCAGCGTGAAGACATAGGTCGAGTTCCCGGTGCCCGACGACAGGAGGCGCGTCCACAGGACCTGGTAGCCGAGCGAGGTCAGGCCCGACACGAAGGCCAGCAGGAGCGCGAGGGTCGGCCGGCGGGCCTCGGCGGCCTCGGCCTGCTTCGCGCTCCAGCGCACGGAGGCCGGCACGGCAACCGGCGCGACCGGCTCTGCCCCGCGGCTGAGCAGGAGGGCGACCGCGCCCGCCGTCGCCGAGCACGCCGCCCCGATGACGAGCGTGCCGGTCAGCCCGAACAGCTCGATCAGGAGCAGCCCGGCGACGAGCGTCCCGACGATCGCCCCGAGCGTGTTCGCCGCGTACAGCCGGCCGAACGCCGCCGAGAGATGGCGATCCTGGCTGAGCTGGCGGGTGAGCGTCGGGAGCGTGGCGCCCATCAGCACGGTCGCCGGCGCGAGGGCGAGGACCGCCAGGGCGAACCGGAT
>DATAIW010000367.1:0-12541 GCA_036262455.1 Candidatus Limnocylindrales bacterium
CAGCTGGCACCGGTGCCGTACTTGGCGACCGTGGCCGCCCTGACCGAGCGGATGCGGATCAGCGCGTTCGTCCACAACAACGATCTCCGCCACCCGGCCGTCCTCGCCCAGGAGCTCGCGTCGCTCGACGTCCTGTCGGGCGGTCGGCTGGACGTCGCGATCGGGGCCGGCTGGAACGAGCCCGAGTACCAAGCGATCGGCCTGCCGTTCGACCCGATCAAGGTCCGCCAGGCGCGCCTCGCCGAGGCGATCACCGTGATCAAGGGCTGCTTCGGGCCCGAGGCGTTCTCGTTCAGCGGCGAGTTCTACACGATCACGGAGTACGACGCCTACCCGAAGCCGGTCCAGGAGCCGCATGTCCCATTCCTGATCGGCGGCGGCGGCCGGTCGACCCTCGAGCTGGCGGCCCGCGAGGCGGACATCGTCGGGCTGGCGCCGCGCATCCTGTCCGGCCAGCGGCCCGATCCGCGCTCGATCACCTGGACCGCGACCGAGGAGAAGATCGGCTGGGTCCGTGAGGTTGCCGGCCACCGCTTCGGCGGGCTGTCGTTCAACGTCTACCCGTCGCAGTGGCCGATCACGGTGACCGACGACCTCCACGGCGAGGCGCGCAAGGTGATCGACCGGATGAAGGAGCGGACCGGGGTCGAGATGACCGAGCAGGAGGTCATCGACTCGCCCCACATCTTCATCGGCTCGATCGACCGCTTCGTCGACAAGTTCAGCGAGCTCCGCGAGCGGCTCGGGATCAACTCGTTCCTCGTCGGCAGCCTCGACGAGCTCGGTCCGGTGGTGGAGCGGCTGGCAGGGACCTGACCCGCCCGCGGAGTCGGCGGGCCGTCAGCTGCCTGCGCTTCGCTCGCGATCCTCGACGAACTGGAGAAAGTCGAGCTCGCCGGGCGATCGGCCGGCGGCCGTGAGAACGACCGCGGCATCGGCGAACTGCTGGATCGCGTGACTGTAGAGATGCTGGAGGTGGAACCAGAGCGGATGGCGGCCGCCCGATCCCTCGGCCCGACAGCTCGCCGCCAGTGCAGCCTTGTCCAGGCTCGCCAGCCACGTCCGCATCGCGGCCTCATCGGTCGCCCACCGATCGCGGATCGCGGCGACGTTGGCGAAGTCGGTCGCGACGAGGTCTTCGTCGTCGGCGGAGAAGGATGTCGGGTCCGGGCCGGCGAGCCGCTCGCGCCAGCTCCACTCGACATCGAGCTCGTGGACGAGCGTCGTTCGGAGGTCGCGGAGCGTCGGTGATGCTTGATCGATGAAGGGCGCGGCAGGATCGTTGCTGGCCGCGAGAACGCGATCGCGGACCCAGTAGAGATGATCGAAGAGGGCGGCGATGTCGGCAGGTCGCACGCCGTCAGTGTGGCGCATCCCCGGCCGAACGTCCGTTCGACCCTTGACGTCATCCGGGCACAACGTCATGCTGCGCCACGGTTCGCAGATCGCAGGGCCCGGGTCCAGAGCCGGCGAGCCGGAAAGGAGAGCGTTTCATGTTCGCAGCCGCCGTTGCCGCCGCGTCCGCGTCACGCCTCCGGGAGACCGTTCGCTCGTAGCTCAGCCCGTTGCCGAGCCCGAGACCGTCCCCGCGGGGACGGTCGTTCCATGTCCGGGAGCGTGACGCCGTTCGATCCGACGGCTTCCCCCTGCGTACCCGGAGACCGAATCCGATTGTCACGAACCCAACGCCAGCGCGGCCACGACCGTCGCGCCGAGACCTTCCGCTGCATCCATTGCCGGCTCGACGTCCCGCTTGCCGCGGCCGGCACCGCCCACCGCAACCACTGCCCGGGCTGTCTCTGGTCGCGTCACCTCGACGTCGATCCGGGCGACCGCGCGTCCGACTGCCAGGCCTCGATGGAGCCGATCGCCATCACCGTCCGCAGGGACGGCGAGTGGGTCCTCATCCATCGCTGCCAGGGCTGCGGCACGCTCTCGTCCAACCGGACGGCGGGCGACGACAACCCGTTGCTCCTGGTCCGGATCGCGGTCAAGCCGCTGGCCCAGCCACCGTTTCCTCTCGACCGGCTCGCGCTCCTCTAGAAGCGCGAGCCGCACGGGCACGACCTGGGCCGGACGGGCAAGACCCGTCGCGCGTCGATCCGGTAGGGTCATCGGCGACAAAACCTGACGCGATCACAGACCGAGGAGACGGCAGCCGATGACCGACGGGCAGATCACACGAGTCGGGTTCATCGGCGCGGGCGTCATGGCCCGCAGCCATCTCGCGGACATGCTCGCCCGCGACGACACGACCGTCGCCGCCGTATGCGAGCCTTCCCCGGCGGCCTACGCCCAGGTCGTCGAGCTGTTCGACCGCCACGGCCGCGCCGCCCCGGCCAACGAACCCGACTGGCAACGGTTCGTCGCGACGTTCGCCGATCAGCTCGACGCCGTGTTCATCCTGACCCCCCACGCGTTCCATTTCGCCCAGGCGACGGCGTGTCTCGAGGCCGGCCTCGACGTCCTCCTCGAGAAGCCGATGGTCCTCACCGCCGACGAGGCGGACGCCCTGATCGCGACCCGCGACCGGACCGGGCGGCTGCTGGTCGTCGCCTTCCAGGGCAGCCTCTCGCCGCAGGTCCGCGAGGCGTCCCGCCTCCTCCGCTCCGGCGAGCTCGGGTCGATCCTCAACATCAGCGCGACGGCCTGGCAGAACTGGTCGACGATCACGACCGGCACGTGGCGCCAGGAGCCGGTCCTGTCCGGTGGCGGCTTCCTGTTCGATACCGGAGCCCACATGCTGAACACCGTGGCCGACCTCGCCGGGGAGGACTTTGCCGAGGTCGCGGCCTGGCTCGAGGACGACGGCCGGCCGGTTGACATCCGGGCCACGGTGATGGGCCGGCTCGTCTCCGGGGCGCTCGTGACGATGAACGCCTGCGGAAGCGCCATCCCATCGTGCCATTCCGAGATCCGGGTCTTCACGAGCGGGGCGATCCTGAAGACGGGGATCTGGGGCGAGACCCTGGAGATCCAGCGGTTGGGGGCGAGCGGCCTGCGCAAGGTCCGGGCGGTCGCCGGGATCCATGTCTGGGAGCAGTTCCTCAACGTCCGGAGCGGCCGGATCCCCAATCCGAGCCCGCCCGAGGTCGGCCTCCGGATGGCGCGGCTGTGGGACGCGATCCGGGCGTCCGCGGCGATGGCCGGCGCCGTCGTCCGGCTGCCGGCGAGCGAGCCGGTCCTGACGGGGACCGCGGCGGCCGGCCGATGACCCGCGTCACGGTCTGGAGCGAGCACCGCCAGGAGCGGTCCGACCCGCCGGTGGCGGCGATCTATCCCGACGGGATCCACGGCGCGATCGCCGCGGGGCTCCGCGACGCGGGCTTCGAGGTCCGCACGGCCACCCTCGACGAGCCGGAGCACGGCCTGACCGAGGCGGTCCTCGCCGCAACCGACGTCCTGACGTGGTGGGGCCACGTCGCGCACGACGAGGTCGACGACGCGATCGTCGACCGGGTCCAGCGCCGGGTCCTCGACGGGATGGGCCTGATCGTCCTCCACTCCGGGCACCACTCGAAGATCTTCCGCCGGTTGATGGGCACGACCGCCGACCTGAAGTGGCGCGAGGCGGGCGAGCGCGAGCGGATCTGGGTCGTCGACCGGTCGCATCCGATCGCCGACGGCCTCGGGGATTCGTTCGTCCTCGACGAGGAGGAGATGTACGGGGAGGCGTTCGACGTGCCCGCCCCGGACCAGCTCGTCCTCATCAGCTGGTTCCAGGGCGGCGAGGTGTTCCGGAGCGGCTGCTGCTGGAGCCGGGGACGCGGTCGGGTCTTCTACTTCCGGCCCGGCCACGAGACGTATCCGACGTACTTCCAGCCGATGGTTCGACGGGTGATCGCGAACGCCGTGAGCTGGGCCGTCGGTCCGCGCGGGGCCCCGATCGTCGTCGCCAACCAGGACGCGCCGGAGGGGCTGGAACGAGGCTGACGGGCGCGGTCCGTCCCTCAGCCGAGGACCACCACCTCGTCGCCGAGCGCGATGTCGCCGTCGGTCAGGATCCTCGCCCGCAGTCCGGCCCGGTGGACGAGCGCCGTCAACACCGGCTTCCCGAGAAGGTCCGTCAGGTACTGGCACGGCTCGCACAGGCGCGTTCCCTCGCACGCGACAGCGCCGATCCGGAATCGTCGTCCGACGAGCTCGTTGAGGCGGATCCCGCGGGTCGTCACGTTCCGCCGCGTCGCGCCCGGCTCCAGCGTGATCCCGGACCCGACGGCAAGCGCCTCGATCTCCTCGGCCTCGATCAGGGTGACGTGCCGGTCGACCTTCGTGTCGCCCGAGTAGTGACCCGCTCCCGTCGCGTAGCGGTCGCCTTCGAGGCCGACACCGGCGATCGCCCGCACCCGCTCGATCGAATGCATCGGCTCGCCGCCGCCCGATGTCACGTGGATCGCCTCGACGGCGCCGCGTCCGGGTCCGGAACGATCCGCCTCGAGCGTCGCCGGCTCGGGACGGGGTGGCGAAGCGGGCATCGGCGACATTGTCGCGATCGAGTCGACGTTCGTCCACGGCGCCGCGCTGGCGGACCGGGCATTCTGGCAGCGTGACCGACGGAACCCACCCGAACCGCGCCCATGACGACGGTCTCTGGTCGCCCGGCCGGCGGGCGCTGACGATCGGGCTCGTCCTGAACGTCACGATCGTCGCGTCGGAGGCCCTTGCGGTCGGGACGATCCTGCCGATCGTCGCGAAGGACCTCGGTGGCATCGACCTCTACGGCTGGGTCTTCTCCGGGTTCTTCCTCGGCAATCTCCTCGGCATCGTCGTCGCCGGGATCCTGATCGACCGCGGCGGGCTGACCCGACCGTTCCTCATGGGGATCGGCCTGTTCGCGATCGGGCTGCTGGTCGGCGGCCTGGCGCCCTCGATGGAGATCCTCGTGATCGCCCGCCTCATCCAGGGCTTCGGCGCCGGGGCGATCCCCGCGGTCGCCTACGTCTCGATCGGCAGGGCGATGCCCGCGCACCTCCGTCCGCGGATGTTCGCGACGCTCTCGACCGCGTGGATCCTGCCCGGCGTGATCGGGCCGGTCGCGGCATCGGCGGTGACCGGCCTCTTGAACTGGCGGATCGTGTTCCTGGGCCTTCTGCCGTTGATCGCGATCGCCGCGACGCTGACCCTGCCCGCGATCCGCGCCGTGGCCGCGGCTCCGGCCGCGGCCGCCGGGACCCCGGCATCGGCGCGGATCGCGGCCGGTCGCGTCCGCCTGCCGCTCGCCTTCGTCCTCGTCGTCGGTGCGGGCCTGGTCGTCTCGGGCCTGTCGAACGTGTCGCCCATCCCGCTCGTCCTGATCGTCATCGGGATCGCGATCGGCGCCCCGGCCTTCGCCCGCCTCACGCCACGCGGCACGATCCGGGCCGCAACTGGTCTGCCGACCGCGATCCTGCTCCGCGGTTTCCTGACGTTCGCCTTCTTCTGCGCCGATGCCTACGTACCGCTGGTGATCCAGGGATGGCGCGGCGACTCGGCGTACATGGCCGGGTTCACCTACATGGCGGCGACGCTTGCCTGGACGGGCGGCTCGTGGGTCAACGCTCATCACATCGGGAGGCTCGGGCCGGGTCGGTTCCTGCGCGTCGGCTTCGTCGTCGTGCTGGTCGGGATCGTCGGGTTCCTCGCGGTCCTCCTGCCGTGGGTCCCGCCGGCCGCCGGGATCGTGATCTGGGGTGTCGCCGGCTTCGGGATGGGCCTCGCCTACTCGACGCCGTCGCTCATCGTCCTCAGTGAGGCACCGGCCGGCGAGCAGGGGGCGGCCACGGCCGGCCTCCAGCTGTCCGACGTCCTCGGAGCGTCCCTCGGGACGGGGATCGGCGGAGCCCTGATCGCCTTCGGATCGCGCGCCGGCAGCCCCGGCTGGGAGGGCCTGGCGGCGACGTTCGCGGTCGCCGGGGTGGTCGCCCTGATCGGCCTGGCGCTGACGACCCGCCTCGGGGCGCGGACCGCAGCCGGGTTGCCGCCGACCCATCTCGGGACCGCAACGGCCTGGGCGACGAGCGAGACGGGGCGCGACCCGGCCGTGCGGTAGACTTGCGACCCGTCCGCCGCACCGGAACCCGACCTGCGGACCGCCCAGCTGGAGGAACCCTCGACCGATGTCCGCCGAGGAGCTTCGCGCAAAGATCCGCGAGATCCCGGACTTTCCCAAGCCCGGCATCCTCTTCTACGACATCACGACCCTGCTGAAGGATCGCGCTGCCTACAAGGAGGCGATCGACCTGATGCTCGCGCCCTACCAGGGCGAGAAGATCGACGTCGTCGTCGGCATGGAGTCGCGCGGGTTCATCTTCAGCTCGGCCATGGCCTACCAGTTGAAGGCCGGGCTCGTGCCGGTTCGCAAGCTGGGCAAGCTGCCGGCCGAGACGATCACCGTCGAGTACGCGCTCGAATACGGGTCCAACACGCTCGAGATTCATCGCGACGCGATCGAGCCCGGCCAGAAGGTCCTGATCGTCGATGACCTCCTCGCCACCGGCGGCACCGTCAAGGGCACGATCGAGCTGATCGAGCGGCTGAAGGGTGACGTCATCGGGCTTGCGTTCCTCGTCGAGCTCGACTTCCTCAAGGGCCGTGACCGGCTCGACGGCCGGCGGGTCACCTCCGTCATCAAGTACTGAGAGCCCGGGCCGGCCCAGTCGCGTCGCGACATCCCGACCCGATTGCCAGCGAGTCCGCCTTGGCCGACGCGATCCGCGACTCCGACCACGACCCGCCCGCCGCTCCGGATGATGACGGCTCGGCCGTCGTCGACCCGGCAGGCGCGGTCGATCCGGCGGCCGTCCACATCTCGACCGGTGCCGTCGAGCCGGCCGCCGACGGCGACCCGACGAACCTCGCCCGACGGCGGTTCTTTCGCCAGTTCGCAGGCGAGCTGATCCAGACCGCCGCGACGGTCGCCGGCGCGGCGCAGGCCCTCCAGCGGGCATCGGCGGAGGCGGCCGGCGCCATCCTCGATCCCGTAGCGGCGGCCGCGCGGCTTGAGGCCGCCCCGGTCTCGGTCGGCACGACCGCCTCCGGCCTGACTGACCGGGGGTCGGCGGCGGATTCGCCCGGCGGCCCGACCGGCTTCCGGACGCCGTTCCGCGAGGACGACGGCGTGCTCCACCTGATCGATCAGCGGAAGCTCCCGGACCAGCTCGTCGAGGTCGAGGTCCGAAATGCCCCCGAGGCCGCGACCGCGATCCGCCAGATGGTCGTTCGTGGCGCTCCCGCGATCGGCCAGGTCGCCGCGATCGGCCTGGCCCTGTCGGCCGACCGCTCGAAGACCACCCAGCCATTCGCCCGGCGGGCGATCCTCCGCGGCGGCGCGGCGGCCCTCCGCGCCGCCCGGCCCACGGCGGTCAACCTCGGCTGGGCGGTCGAGCGGATGATGGCCGCGTTCGAGGCGGTCGGCGATCTGAGCGAGGACGGTCCGGCCGTGGCGGCCGCGTTGCGGGCCGAGGCCGACGCGATCGTCAGCGAGGCGACCACCGACCATGGCCGGCTGGCCGAGTTCGGCCTCGCGGTGCTGCCGGTGAAGGAATTCGGGCCGCTCCGGATCCTGACCCACTGCAACACCGGGCCGCTCGCCTGCGGCCAGTTCGGAACGGCGCTCGGGATCGTCCAGGCCGCTCACCACGCCGGGCGCGAGGTCACCGTCTGGGTCGACGAGACGCGGCCGTACCTCCAGGGCGCCCGCCTCACCGCTTGGGAGCTGGCCCAGGCCGGCGTGCCCCACACCCTGATCCCGGACGTTGCCGCGGGGTTCCTGATGAGCCGCGGCGAGGTCGACGTCATCCTGGTCGGAGCCGACCGGGTGGCGGCCAACGGCGACACGGCCAACAAGGTCGGGACGTATTCGCTCGCGGTCCTGGCGGCCCGCCATCGGATCCCGTTCTATGTCTGCGCGCCGACGAACTCGGTCGACCTGACCACGCCGGACGGCGACTCGATCGAGATCGAGGAGCGCTCCGCCGACGAGGTGCTGCTGATCCGCGGCGTCGCGATCGCGCCGCCCGGGACCGCCGTGCGCAATCCGTCCTTCGACGTGACGCCGGCCGAGTTGATCACCGGGATCGTCACCGAAGAGGGCGTCGTGACCGCGCCGTACGAGGCCGGGCTCGGTGCCGCGATCGCGGCGGCGAAGCTTCGCTGGGCGCCGCGGCCCCTGATCCCGCCAACGCCGCGTCCGCCCGTCGAACGGGCCGACGACGGAGCCACGGCCGCCGGCCCCGGAATCACCACCGGAGTTCCCGACTGATGGCGAGCGTCGCCGCGACAGGTCGTCGGGCCCGCGGCTTCACGATCCGATCGGTCACCGACCGCGGCCAGTTGCGGGCCTTCCTCGAGACGGACCGGCTCCTCGCCGCTTACGCGATCTGCGACCTCGAGGACAAGGAATTCGGCAAGACCCGCTGGGGCGGCGCCTTCGAGGGCGACCGGCTCGTCGCCCTTGCCCTGGAGTACTCGGGCCTGACCCCGCAGCCGCTCTTCGTGATGGGCCGGGCCGAGGGGGTCGAGGCGATCCTCCGCGACGTCGTCCGGCCGCGGGCGGCCTACGTCGCCGTCCTGCCTGAAGCGTTGCCCGCCGTGGAGACCGTCTACCGCCTCGACCCCGGTCCGCAGATGGTCCGGATGTGGGTCGATCGCGGCCGGTTCCGCCCGTATCCGGCGGATGTCCGACGCCTCCTGCCCGCCGACATCGGCGAGCTCAACCGGCTCTACCAGCTCGGCTTTGCCTCGTGGCTTCCGTCGTCCTCGATCGCCGACGGGGTCTACTTCGGGATCCGCGTCGGTGGCCGGCTGGTGGCGGCCGCCGGGACCCATGTCATCAGCCGCGAGGCCCGCCTCGCCGTCGTCGGCAACGTCCTGACCCATGTCGACTACCGTGGCCGTGGCTTCGCGACCGCGGTCACCGGTGCGGTGACCGCCGAGCTCCTCCGGACGTCGGACCAGGTCGTCCTCAACGTCCGTTCCGACAATCCGCCCGCGCTCCAGGCATACCGGCGCCTCGGCTACACCGAGCACGTCCGGTTCGAGGAGCGCCTCGCCCATCGCCTCGGTTCGCCGTGGCCCGACTTCACGGCGCCGATCCGCCGCCTCTTCAGCCGCAGGGAGAACTGATCCCGATGACCGATACCGCAGCTCCGCCTCAGGGCGCTCCGCCCCCCGCCACGGCCGGCCTGCCGGCCCACGACGTGACCGACCTCGGGCTCGCGTCGGAGGGCGTCCGCCGGATCGACTGGGCCGAGCGGGAGATGCCCGTCCTGCGCCTGATCCGCGAGCGCTTCGAGCGCGAGCAACCGCTCGCCGGGATCCGGATCGGAGCGTGCCTCCACGTCACGACCGAGACCGCCAACCTGATGCGGACCCTCAAGGCCGGCGGGGCCGAGGTGTTCCTCGCCGCCAGCAACCCGCTCTCGACCAAGGACGACGTCGCCGCGGCTCTCGTGGCCGAGTACGGCATTGCGACCTTCGCCCGCCGCGGCGAGGATGGGGACACGTACTACGCGCACCTCAACGCGATCGCCGACACGAAGCCGCAGATCACGATGGACGACGGCTGCGATCTCGTGGCTCTCCTGCACCGGGAGCGCCCGGCCCAGGTCAAGGAGGTCCTCGCCGGGACCGAGGAGACGACGACCGGCGTCATCCGGCTCAAGGCGATGGCCGCCGACAAGGCCCTCGGCTTCCCGGTGGTCGCGGTCAACGAGGCCCAGACCAAGCACCTGTTCGACAACCGCTACGGGACCGGCCAGAGCACGATCGACGGGATCCTCCGGGCGACGAACATCCTCCTCGCCGGCCGGAATGTCGTCGTCGCCGGCTACGGTTGGGTCGGCAAGGGCATCGCGTCGCGGATGAGCGGGATGGGCGCGCATGTCGCGGTGGTCGAGGTCGATCCGGTGCGCGCCCTCGAGGCGCTGATGGACGGCTTCCGGGTGATGACGGTCGGCGAGGCCGCCCCATGGGGCCAGCTGTTCGTGACCGCGACCGGCAACGTCAACGTCTTCCGGCGCGAGCACTTCGCCGCGATGCAGGAGGGCGCCGTCATGGCCAATTCGGGCCACTTCGACGCCGAGCTGGATCTCAAGGCGCTGCGCGAGATGGCCGAGGGCCACGTCCGCGACGCGCGCGAGAACGTCCAGGAGTTCGACATCGGCGGCCGCAAGATCAACCTGATCGCGGAAGGCCGGCTGGTCAACCTCGGCGCGGCCGAGGGCCACCCGGCCGCGGTGATGGACATGAGCTTCGCCAACCAGGCGTTGTCGGCCGAATACGTCGTCCAGCACCATGCCGAGCTGACCCCGCAGGTGTACATCGTGCCCGAGGCGATCGACGCTGAAGTCGCCCGGCTCAAGCTGGCCGCGATGGGGATCACCCTCGACGACATGACCGCCGAACAGAAGGAGTACGTCTCCTCGTGGCAGCACGGCACCTGAGTCGGTGAGCGACGTGCATCGCGCGGCGCCCTACGGGTCATGGGTCTCGCCCTTCCCGATCGAGCTGCTGAGCAGGGGGGCCGTCACCTTTGGCGAGATCGGTGCCTCCGGGGGCGCCTGCTGGTGGCTCGAGGGTCGGGCCGAGGAGGGCGGCCGCCAGGTCCTCGTCCGGCGCGAGGCCGACGGGACTCTGACCCGCCTGACGCCGGAGGGCTTCAACGCCCGCTGTCGCGTCCACGAGTACGGCGGTGGGGCGTACCTGATCGACGGCGACCTGGTCGTCGTCTCCGACTTCACCACGGGTCGGCTCCAGCGGGTCACCGCGCCCGGTGTGCTCGAACCGCTCACGCCGGCCGGGAAGGCGTGGCGATTCGCCGACCTGAGCCTCGATCGTGGGCGCAACCGGATCCTCGCGATCCGGGAAGACCACGAGCCGGCCACGATCGCCCGTCATGGCGAGGCCGAGAACGCTGTCGTCGCGATCGACCTCGCCGACGGCTCGGTCACGGTCCTCGCCGAGGGCGCCGACTTCTTCTCGTCGCCGCGGCTCTCGCCGGACGGCAGCCGGCTCGCCTTCCTGCGCTGGAACCACCCGAACCTGCCGTGGGACGGCACCGAGCTCTGCCTTGCCGATCTCGGCGCCGATGGGTGCCCGGCGAAGGAGCGCGTCGTCGCCGGCAGCCCCGCGGACTGGATCGCCCAGCCACGCTGGTCGCCGGCCGGAGTCCTCCATTTCGTCGCCGAGCCCGACGGCTGGATGAACCTGATGCGCCTCGGCGCGGGCGATCGGGTCGAGCGAGCGAGCGAGCCGATCGAGGCCGAGTTCGCGTTCCCGGATTGGGTGTTCAGCCTCGCGAACTACGCGATCGCGGCGGACGGCACGATCATCGGCGCCGGCCGGAGCGGCGGGCGCGATCGGCTGTACCGGATCGGCCCGGACGGATCGGCGACGACGTTCGACCTGCCGTTCAACGAGTTCGGCTATGTCGCGATCGATGGCTCGACCGCCGTCTTCCGGGCGGCCGCCGCCGATCGGCCGTGGGCCATCGTCGAGCTCGACCTGGCGACCGCCGCGACCACCGAGCTGAGGCGATCCATCGAGCTCGTGGTCGATCCCGCCGACGCCTCCCTCGGTGAGCTCGTCGAGTTCCCGACCGAGGGGGACCGGACCGCGTTCGGGATCCTCTATCGGCCGAAACACCAGACCTGCAGCGGTCCGGTCGATGCCCGGCCGCCGCTGATCGTGACCAGCCACGGCGGCCCGACGGCCGAGGCCTCGACCGCGTTCGCCGTCCTGATCCAGTTGTTCACGAGCCGCGGTCTCGCCGTCCTCGACGTCGACTACGGCGGCTCGACGGGCTACGGCATGGCCTATCGCAAGCGGCTCGAAGGGGAGTGGGGGGTCGTCGATCTCGCCGACTGCGTCGCGGGCGCCCGCTGGCTGGCTGCCGAGGGCATCGTCGACGGTCAGCAACTCGCGATCCGCGGCGGCAGTGCCAGCGGCTACACGACCCTGTGCGCCGTGACCTTCAGCGACGTGTTCTCCGCGGGGACGAGCTACTTCGGGATCGGCGACCTCGAGACGTTCGCCAGGACGACCCACAAGTTCGAGTCGCGCTACCTCGACCGGCTGATCGGGCCGTACCCCGAGCGGAAGGATCTCTATCACGACCGCTCGCCGCTGAACTTCGCCGACCGGATCGCCTGCCCTGTCCTGATCATGCAGGGCGCGGAGGATCGGATCGTCCCGCCCGCCCAGGCCGAGCAGATCGTCGACGTGCTCTGGGAGCGGCGGCTGCCCCACGCCTACATCCTCTTCCCCGGCGAGGATCACGGGTTCCGCAGCGCCGCCAACATCATCCGCTCGTTCGAGGCCGAACTGTCGTTCTACGGCCAGGTCTTCGGGTTCACGCCGGCCGACGCGATCGAGCCGATTGCCGTCGAGTTCCTCGATGGCGGGCCGGCCACGGCGGATGGGGCCGGCCCGCGACGCGCGACGCCGGCCTGATTCGTCGCGCGGCGGATCATGGCCGCAGCTCCACCGCGATGATCGATGCCGGTCCGTTCATCGGAAGCGTGATCGCCGTGATCCGGGTCCGATCAGCCAGGTCAACGAGGAT
>DATAIW010000368.1:0-6840 GCA_036262455.1 Candidatus Limnocylindrales bacterium
GCGCCCGGTCGAGCCGCATCGATCCGACTCCGACCCCGCCGCCGTTCCCCGGAGTCACCGTTCGCGGGGCGGACCAGCGCCCGGTTCGGGGATCCCGCCCCGCGGCGACGCGTGCGGTCGTGATCCGGGCGTTCCCGCCGATCGTCCGGTCGTGGTCGATCGGCGGCGGGGTCGCGATCAGGTCGAGATCGTCGGTCGCCACGCTGATCCGCATCTCGCCGGCTTCGAGCGTGGCCCGCGTGCCGCTCTTCTCGAGCGCCGCGATCCGACCCTCCCAGCCCCCGCTCCGGCTGCGCGCGTGGTCGCCGAGCTGCCAGACATGGGGGGCCTCCGGGGCGACGGCGACGGGCTCCGGCTCCAGCGCCGGCTCGTCCGTGAGCCGGGCAAGCTGCGCCTCCGCCCGGGCCACCGCCGCATCGAGCGATGGTGCGGTGACCGTTTCCCGTTCGAGGGCCTGGCGCGTCGCTCGGACCTCGTCGCGGAGGTCGTCGACGAGCCGCTCGGCCTCGACCCGGGCTGCGCTGACGGCCTCATCGCGTTCGCGGCGCGCGCGGCGGCGTTCCTCGTCGGCGGTCCGCAGGGCGTCGGTCGCCCGCGATTCGGCGGCTCGCGCACGATCGAGCGCCTCGCTGGTCTCGCCCTCGGTTGCGCGGATCCGGGCGAGCGTCTCTTCGAACGCACGCTGGTTCTCCGACAGGCGCGAGCGGGCGTCGGCCACGATCCCGGCGTCGAGCCCGAGTCGCTCGGCGATCGCGAAGGCCTGGCTGCCGCCGGGCAACCCGATCGTCAACTTGTAGGTTGGCGACAGCGTCTCGAGATCGAACTCGACCGAGGCGTTCCGGGCGCCGGCGGTCGTATGAGCGTAGGCCTTGAGCTCGGCATAGTGGGTCGTCGCCGCGACGAGGACGCCCGCCTTGATGAAATGGTCGAGCAGGGCCTGGGCCAGCGCCGAGCCCTCGGTCGGATCCGTCCCGGCGCCGAGCTCGTCGAGCAGCACCAGGGTGCCGGGTCCGGCCGCCTCGACGATCCGGGTGATCGAGCGGAGATGACCCGAGAACGTCGAGAGGCTCTGGGCGATCGACTGCTCGTCGCCGATGTCGGCGAAGACGTCGCGGAAGATCGGCAGACGCGAGCCAGTCTCGGCCGGGACGTGGAGGCCGGCCTGGTGCATCAGGCTGAGGAGCCCGAGGGTCCGCAGGGTGACGGTCTTGCCGCCGGTGTTCGGGCCGGTCACCACGAGCGCCGTGTAGCCGTCGCCGAGGCGGATATCCGTCGGGACGACCCGACCGGTGAGGCCCGGGTGGCGGGCGCCGAGCAGGATGACCTCCGGCCGCGGCACGGTCTCTGCCCGCGTCCCGTCCATGTCGGCCGCGAGCCCGGCTTTGGCCGCCCAGAAATCGAACCGGGCGAGGGCGCCGAGCGTTTCGCGGAGCTGGATGGCGTTGGCCGCGACGAACGCGGAGAGCTCGTCGAGGATCCGGTCGATCTCCTCCTGGGCCGCGATCTGGGCTTCGCGCCAGGCATTCCCGAGCTCGACCGCCACGAGCGGCTCGATGAACAGCGTGGCGCCGCTGCCGGACGCGTCGTGGACGATCCCCTTGACCTTCGCCCGGGCCTCCGCCTTGACCGGCACGACGTAGCGGCCGTTGCGGAGGGTGATGATCGGGTCCTGGAGAGCGCCGCCGAGCTCCGAGCCGACCAGAGAATCCAACCGCCGCCGGAGCCGGTCGTAGGCGACCCGGACGGCCGCTCGCAGGCCACCGAGCCGGGGCGAGGCCGTGTCGAGCAGCTCACCGGCCGGATCGAAGCTGCGGGCCAGCGTCGAGCGGATCGCCGGCAGGGCGTGAAGCTCGCGGGCGATGGCGTGCAGGAGCGGCCGGCGGTCGTCGGCGAGCGAGGTCTGGAGGCGGGGGGTCGCGTCGAGGGTATCGGCCAGCTCGAGGAACTGGGCAGCGTCGAGACGTCCGCCGCGCGCTGCCCGTTCGACCGCCGGCCCGATGTCGCGGGCCGCTCCGATCCCGACGCCCGGCCGCTCCGAGAGGAGCGAGCGGGCCTGGTCGGTTTCATCGAGGCCGCGGGCCACGAGGACGGGGTCGCTCTCCGGAAGGAGCGCCTCCGCCAGCCGGCGCGATGGCGCGAAGGACGTCTTCTCGGCGAGGCGCTCGCGGACGAGCGGAAACTCGAGGAGGCCGATCGAGCGGGCGTCCATCGGTCAGCGGGGGCGTCGGCCGGACGCGGGCTCGATCGGCGGGCGTGACACGGCCGGGTTGGCGGCGATCGCGAACCGCCACGGCAGCGCCGTCCACGGGATGCCGGCGTAGGCGACGCCGACCCGCGGTCCGCTGACCACGATCGGCGCCGCCTCGGCGGCGGGCGGCGGTTCGAGGCGGATGGCCGCGGCCGGGTCGAAGAGGTCGTGGCCAGTCAGCGTCCGGTCGAGGTCGAAGGCCGCGCAGACGAGCCCCGGTCCGGCGGCCAGCCGGTGCGTGGCCAGCGTCGGTCGGTCCGACCGTCCGTCGATCGCCCCGGGCGCCGGCGCACTCCGTCGGCGCGCTGCGCCGCGACGAGCTCGGGAGGCGCGCATGCGGTCCGCGCCCTCGAGCGGCTCGACGGCCCGGACGAGCAGGGCGGCAGGCGATCCGGCCGGTTCGGTGACGATGTTCAAACAGTCGTGCATGCCGTAGACAAGGTACACGTAGGCCCGGCCCGGGGGGCCGTACATGACGTCGTTGCGCGCCGTCCGCCCGAACCGCGCATGGCAGGCGCGGTCGTCCTCGCCGATGTACGCCTCGATCTCGACGACCCGTCCGACGCGGAGCCCGCCCGCATCGTCGGCGGCGCGGACGAGGCGCCAGCCCAGCAGCTGCGCCGCGATCGCGAGGGTCGGCAGCTCGAGGAGGCGATCGCGTTCCGGTCGCCGGGTCATCGCGTCCCGGACCGACGCCGGATCAGCCCGGCGGGACCGTGACGAAGAACTTCTGGATGTCGGTCGGGATCAACAGCCCGAAGACGGCGATGAAGCCCGGGATCAGGCGTGACCGGAACAGGTCCGCGGTGCCGGACTTGTTCATCTCGTCGAACAGGCTGCGGATCCAGCCGAACTCGGTGTCGGACTTCGGGATGCCGGGGACCCGGAAGAACGTGTCGAGGATGATGATGATGCAGCCGACCAGGAACAACGCCTGGACGATCCCGAGCGCGCCGGCGATGAGCTCGTCGGCGAACGTCGCCTTCTGGAACAGGTTCTGCTTGTGGTAGAAGCCCTGGATCACGAGGGTGAACGCGACGGTCGCGGCGACGAACACGATCCCGAAGCCGAGCATGACCGCGTACCCGTCGGGAAAGCCGTACCAGTTCTGGGTGAGGTAGTTGCCGAGGGGGTCGCGCAGGTTGGCGGCGAACAGGAATGAGAAGAGCATCGACGCGAGCCCGAGAATCCGCCTGATCGTGCCCTGGACGAACCCGAGCACGAACATCCCGAAGACGAGCAGGACGACCACCAGGTCGAACCGGTTGAGGTTGGCGATGAATTCCCCGATGTTCACGGACGCTCCCTCTGAACGAGACCCCCGACCGGCTCACGTCGCCTGAGAGTCACAGCGTAGCAGCGCGGAATCGGCAGGGGCAACAGGACTCAGGTCCTGATCCGGCCGCCGGCCCGAGCGACCGCGGACGTGATCCGGCCAACCGACGCCTCGATCTCGGGCTCGGTCAGGGTCCGCTCATCGGCCTGGAAGACGAGCCGCCAGGCAAGGCTCTTCTCGCCCGGGCCGAGGGGCGTCCCGCGGTAGATGTCGAACAATCGGACCGACACGAGCTGGGACCCGGTCGCGTCGCGGATCGCCGCGGCGATGGTGGCCGCAGCGACCGTCTCCGACACGACGATCGCGATGTCGCGCTGGGCCGCCGGGTGCCGGGGCGGGGCGGCCACATGGACGTCGGCCGGCCGGCCACCGGCCAGCCCGGCGATCTCGAGCTCGGCGACGACCAGGCGGGCACCGCGCAGGTCGACGGTGTCGGCGGCTGCCGGATGCAGCTCGCCGAGCACCCCGCCAAGCGCGATGGCCCCGTTGCGGGTCGCAGACACCCGGGCGGCGCGGCCCGGATGGAGCAGCGGCTCACCGTCCAGGACGGTCCAGACGGGGGCGTCGAATCCCAGCCGGTGGCAGACGAGCTCGATGACGCCTTTCGCGTCGTCGAGATCCGCTTCCCGCCGTGGTCGGTTCCAGGACGGTTCCTCGAACGCGCCCGCCATCGCGAGGCCGAGGCGCCACCACTCGCGGGTCGCGTCCCCATCGCGACCGTAGCCCTTGCCGATCTCGAAGATCGCGACGTCCTCCCGGCCGCGTCGCAGGTTCGTCGACACGATCTCGACGAGGCTGCCGACGAGCGCGGGGCGGAGCACCGAATGGTCGGCCGACAGCGGATTCGTGACGTGGATCGTCCGACCGAGGGCAGGCGTTCCACCGGCGACCGGCGGCAGTTCGGCGGCCCAGGTGAACGTGGTCGCAAGTCTCGGCGAGATGAGCGCATGGCTGACGGTCTCGGTCAGGCCGGCGCCGGCGAGCGTCTCGCGGACGCGATCTCGAAGCTCGAGAGGCGAGGGCCGCCAGGCGGGCATCGGGGTGTGCGGCAGGATCGCCGGAATCGCGTCATACCCGCCGATCCGGGCGACCTCCTCGCTGACATCGGCCTCGATCGCGATGTCGCGCCGCCAGCTCGGGACGATCGCGACGACGACCTCGTCGGACCCGGCATCGACGGCCAGTGCCTTCGGGGCACCCGCCACCACGATGTCGTGGCGCGCCCGACCGCCGGTCGGCCCGGCATCAGACGATCCGGCGTCGGTCGCGACCCCGACCCGCGCCAGGAGGGCCACTTGCTCCGCTGTCGAGAATGTCGTCCCGAGGAGCCGGTTGACGCGCGCCGGGCGGAACGCCACTCGGGCCGGCTCCGGCTCCATGGCGGCGCTGTCGACGCGCCCGCGAGCGACCGATCCGCCGGCCCACTCGGCGACCAGCCGGGCCGCCCGGTCGGCCCCGATCCTGGCGAGGCGGAGCTCCTGGCCCTTCTCGAAGCGGAGGCTGGCCTCGGAGCGAAGGCCGTAGCGCTGGCCGGTCCGGCGGATGACGATCGGGTCGAAGATCGCCGACTCGACGATGACCCGGCTCGTTCGATCCGCCACCTCGGAGTCCGCGCCGCCCATGATCCCGGCGATCCCGAGCGCGGCCCGGTCGTCGGCGATGACGAGGGTGTCTGGATCGAGCTCGCGCGTCACGTGATCGAGCGTCTCGAGGCGCTCGCCGGCGGCCGCTCGCCGGACGACGAGCTGGCGCCGCCCATCGCGCTCGGCCACGTGATCGGCGTCGTAGGCGTGGATCGGCTTGCCGAGCTCGAGCATGACGTAGTTGCTGACGTCGACCACGTTGCTGATCGGGCGCTGGCCGGCGGCCCGCAGGCGCATCTGGACACGGTCCGGCGACGGCCCGACGGTCAGCCCGTCGACCCAGCGGCCGACGAAGCGCGGGCACCAGTCGCTGTCGCGGACCTCGACGGCCAGCAGGTTCGCGACGTCGCGCTCGTCCTCGGCCGGGTCGCACTCCGGCCAGCGGAGCGGTGCGCCGGTGATCGCGCCGACCTCACGGGCAAGGCCGACCAGCGAGAGGCCATCGCCGCGGTTCGGCTTGACGTCAACGTCGAGGACGACGTCGCCGTACAGCTCGGTCAGTGCCATCCCGATCGGGGCGTCGGTCGCGAGGATCAGGATCCCGTCGGCGTCGCCCGTCAGGTTCAGCTCGTCGCCCGAGCAGAGCATCCCGTTGCTGACGACGCCCATCTTCTCGGTCCGCTCGATCCGCCGCTCGCCGGGCAGCACCGCGCCGGGCAGGGCAACCGGGACGCGCTGCCCGGCCGCGATATTCGTGGCGCCGCAGACGATGTCGAGCGGCTCGCCGTCACCGACCCGGACCCGGGTCAGCGACAGGCGGTCGGCACGCGGATGCTTCTCGACGCTGAGGAGCTCGCCGACGACGACGTTCCGCCAATCGGCGCCCCACCGCTCGATCCCCTTGACCTCCATCCCGAGCAGGGTCAGCCGCTCCGCGAGCGCCTCCGGCGCGAGATCGACATCGACGTAGTCGCGGAGCCAGGACAGGGGCACTCTCATGGCCCTATCCCGCCCGCACGAACTGGTCGAGAAAGCGGAGGTCGTTCTCCATGTACAGCCGCAGGTCGCCGACCGAGTGGCGCAGGTTGGCGATCCGTTCGACGCCCATCCCGAACGCGAACCCCTGGTAGCGCTCCGGGTCGAGGCCGCCGTACTGGAGCACGACCGGATGGACCATCCCGGCGCCGAGGATCGTCATCCAGCCGGTCCGCGAGCAGGCCGGGCAGCCCGAGCCGCCGCAGACGAGGCACTCGACGTCGAACGCCACCGACGGCTCGGTGAACGGGTAGTAGCCGGGCCGGAAGCGGGTCCGCTTGTCGGCGCCGTAGAGGGCCTTCGCGAACTGGTCGAGGAGGCCCTTGAGGTCGCCCATCGTCGTGCCCTCGTCGACCATCAGGCCCTCGACCTGGAAGAACTCGGAGGCGTGGCTCGCGTCGATCGCCTCGTACCGGTAGCAGCGGCCCGGCAGGAGGGCCCGAATCGGCGGGGCCGTGGACGTCATCACCCGGATCTGGCCGGGCGAGGTGTGGGTCCGCAGGAGCTGGCCGTCGATGTCGACGTAGAGCGTGTCCCACAGGTCGCGCGCCGGGTGGTCCGGCGCGATGTTCAGCATCTGGAAGTTCGTGAGGTCGTCCTCGACCTCGGGTCCCTCGTGGGTGACGAACCCGAATTGG
>DATAIW010000369.1:0-5015 GCA_036262455.1 Candidatus Limnocylindrales bacterium
GACGCGCCAGGCGGCTCCTGTGCCGAGGTAGGCCTCGTCCTCGTCGGCCGCGAGGGTGACGCTACCGATCAGGTCGTCATCTGATGCGTCCGTCGGCGTTGGCCGATCGTCCAGATCGTCGGCGAGTAGGTCCATCAGGAGCCCATCGTGCCACGTCCCGTCGAGGTCGCCCTCGTAGCGGCGCATGATCCCGACCGGCCGGAAGCCGACCCGGCGGTAGGCCCGGATCGCCCGCTCATTGGCGGCCGCGGGATCGATCGTCAGACGGTGGTGGCGGCGCACGTCGATGAGCCAGCGGGCGACGGTCCGGACCGCGTCGGAGCCGAGGCCGCGATCCTGGGCGGAGCCGGCCAGGACGATGTCGATCCCGGCATGGCGGTAGCGCGGGTCCGTCTCCTCGTGGGCCTGGATGACGCCGACGATCACGCCGGCTTCCTCGATGGCCCATACCGCGACGTGGTCGGCCCGGTCGGCCAGCTGGCGCGCGTCGGCGGCAGGGTCGGCTGCCTGCCACCACGGATGGACCGTCGGATCCGACAGGATCGTCGTGAACGCGGGTGCGTCGGCCGGCTCAGCCGGCCGGAGGTGGACCCGCCGGCCGTCGAGCGGCACGGCCGAGCGGCGCAGCGGCAGACGGGCTGCCGGGCCTACCACCAGCTGACGCCGCCCTCGAGGTCGTCGGCCATGTCGGCGAAGTCGCGGCTGAACGTGCCCGCGCTCAGGTACTTCCAGCCACCGTCGGGCAGGAGCGCGACGATCGTGCCGGACGTCATCGTCCGGGCCTCGCGCGCCGCCGCGACGAGCACCGCTCCGCATGACGGACCGCCGAAGATCCCCTCGCGTTCGACGAGGTCGCGCAATGCGGCGATCGCGTCGAGGTTGCTGACGAGGTACTTCGCGTCGAGCATGGCCGGGTCGAGGATCTCGGGCACGAAGCCCTCCTCGAGCGATCGCAGGCCCTGGACGTTGTCACCCGGGAGCGGCTCGGCGGCGACGATCCGGACCCCGGGCTTTTCCCGTCGCAGGAACCGCCCGACGCCCATCAGGGTCCCGCTCGTTCCGAGCCCGGCGACGAACACGTCGATCTCCGGGCAGTCGGCCAGGATCTCCGGGCCGGTCGTCTCCTCGTGGGCTCGCGGGTTCGCGTCGTTGCCGTACTGGTACGGCATCACGAACCGCGGGTCCTTCGACACGAGGTGCTTCGCCAGGGCGATCGCGCCGTTGCTCCCGAGATGCCCCGGCGAGTCGATGACCTCGGCCCCGTACAGGGCGGCCATGAGGCGTCGCTCGTTGGTGACGTTGTCGGGCATGACGAGCGCGACCCGGTAGCCCTTCCGCCGGCCGATCATCGCGAGCGCGATCCCGGTGTTGCCCGAGGTCGGCTCGAGGATGATCGAGTCAGCGTGGAGCAGGCCGCGCGTCTCGAGGTCGTCGACGAGGTATTTCGCGACGCGGTCCTTCACCGACCCGGTGGGGTTCACCATCTCGAGCTTGGCGTAGATCCGGACGGCCGGGTTCGGCGACATCCGCGGGATCGCGACGAGCGGCGTGTGGCCGATCGCGTCGAGGATGCTGTCGTAGCGCCCGCCGTGCGGAGCGAGCGCCTCGTGGGCATGGGCATGGGCGTGGGCGTGTTCGTGGTCAGGAGCGTGATCGGCGGGCGGGTCCACGAGCTCGGGCTGGCGGACGACGACCGGCCTCGGCACGGACATCGTTCAGCCGCCGGCCATCGCCGGCAGGAGGCGGACCTCGTCCCGCTCGGCGACGACGGTCGCCAGGCCGTCGAGATAGCGGACGTCCTGGCCGTTGACGTAGACGTTGACGAAGCGGTTGAGCTCGCCGTCGACGGTCAGGAGCTGGCTCTTCAGGCTCGGATACGCGGTCGTGAGCGCGTCGACCACCTCGCCGACCGTCGCCCCGGCCAGCTCGACCTCCTTGTTGCCCCCGACCTGGGGACGGAGGACGGTCGGGATCTTGACGACGCTCACGCGGGACCTCCGAGGGCGAACGGCGCATCCGCGGCCGGCGCCGCGAACGACGGGATGGCGAGGGGCCGGCCCTCGGCCCGGGCGGCGACCGCCTCCGTCGAGCAGACCGGGCAGTTCGGATCGCGCCGGAGCTTGAGCTCGGTGAAGGTCGCGTCGAGGGCATCGAAGAGGAGCAGCCGGCCGGACAGGGTGTCACCGATCCCGAGCAGGACCTTGAGCGCCTCGTTGGCCTGGAGCATGCCCATGATCCCGGGCACGACGCCGAGGACGCCGGCCACCGAGCAGCCGGGCGCGAGCTCGGGCGGTGGCGGGGTCGGGTAGAGGCAGCGGTAGCACGGCCCCTCATACGGGATGAAGGTCGTGAGCTGGCCCTCGAACCGGAAGACGCTGGCGTGGATCACCGGGATGTTCTTCGCGACCGCCGCGTCGTTGAGGAGGTAGCGCGTCTCGAACGTGTCGGTCCCGTCGACGATCACGTCGTAGCCGGCGATGATCCGGTCGACGTTGCCCGCCACGAGCATCTCCTCGTGGGGGATGACCGTCACGTCGGGGTTGAGCGCGTTGATCGTCTTCTTGGCCGACTCGACCTTGCGCTCGCCCACCCGGTCGTTCGTGTGGAGGATCTGCCGCTGGAGGTTGGACAGGTCGACGACGTCGAAGTCGACGATGCCGATCGTACCGACGCCGGCGGCCGCGAGGTAGAGCGCCGCCGGGGAGCCGAGACCGCCGGCGCCGATGAACAGGGCCTTCGATCCGAGCAGGCGGGCCTGGCCGGCCGCGCCGACCTCGGGGATCAGCAGGTGACGGCTGTAGCGCTGCTTCTGCTCCGGCGAGAGGATGACCGGCGTCTCCCAGCGGAAGCCCGCGGACTTCCACTGCTGGAACCCGCCCGACATCGAGGCGACATTCGTGTAGCCGAGCCGCTCGAGCGCCTGGGCCGCGAACAGGCTCCGGATCCCGCCGGCGCAGTAGAGGATGACCTGGCGATCGCGGTCGGGGACCTCGGCCTCGATCGCCTGTTCGACGTAGCCCTTGCTGATGTGGATCGCGCCGGGCAGATAGCCCTGCTCCCACTCCGACTCTTCGCGGACGTCGACGAGGACGGCGTCGCCCGGCGGGAGGGCGTCGACCTGTTGGGGTGTGACCTCGCGGATCTGGGCCCGCGCCTCACTGAGGAGGTCGGCGAACGTGCGTGGCATGGCTGATGGGGTGCTCCGTTGACGACAGGCTGCCGGCTGGTCGTGCGGCAGGGCGAGGAGAAGAACGACGAGGATGGCTGCCGGCTATGCCGGCCGGCGACACTCGCAGCAATCCTCGGGCCGCTGGAGTCGCGGAGCTCCTCCGCGGACCTCGGAGGGCGAATGCCGACCCATCGGGGAGGTTGCCAGTGCGCCGATCATGCTGTTGCTCCTTCCGATGCCGGTGCCGTTTCGGTCTCGGCGAGCGCCTTCTGGAGGGTGTCGTGGCTGAGCATCGCGCACTTCAGGCGGGCCGGGCTGATGTCGATCCCGAGCAGGTCGAGGAGGTCGTCGGCCCGGAAGCCGACCACGTCCGCAACGGGCTTGCCCTTGATCTCGTCGGTCAGGAGGCTGGCGCTGGCCTGGCTGATCGCGCAGCCGCGGCCCGTGAACCCGACCCGCTCGACGACGCCGTTCTCGATCCCGAGCTGCATCGTGATCCGGTCGCCGCACAGCGGGTTGCTGCCCTCGAAGGACGCGGTCGGCTCCTCGATGACCCCGAAGTTGTGGGGCCGTCGGTAGTGCTCGAGGATGTAGTCGCGGTAGAGGTCGTCCATCGGTTTCCGGTTCAGCTGTCGTCCCGGGTCAATCCCGAGGAATTTCGTCGGGATTGATGCTATGGCCGCGCGCCGGTCGTCGTCAATCGAGATCCTGGGCGCGGGTGTCAGTTCGCGGCATCCACTGAGGCGATTTGCTCGGGGCGATCCGCGATGCAGCTAATCGGGTTCGTCGAAGAGCCGCCCGGATGAGCGTCAGCGCGACCACGTCCGGCGCCTCGCCGGGCGTCGCGAGGACCTCGTGCTGGATCGCCATCGCGGACGAGCCGCCAGACCGGGCGACGAGCGCTTCTACTTCGTGACGCTGAGCCTGGCGGTGGCTGTCCTCGTGAGGGTGCTGCTCTTCCCCGTGATGGTCAGCGTGAAGGTACCCCTCGGCCCGGACGACGGCGTCCTCACGCTTAGCGTCGATGTGCCGGTGGTGCTGTTCGGCGAGAAGGTGACGGTAGAGCCCGACGGCTGGCCGCTGAGGCCAAGGGTGACTGACCCGGAGAAGCCGTTGGACGGCTTGACGGTCACGGTGTAGGTAGCGGTACGACCGCGCCGGACGGATACCGAAGGTGGGCTCACGGAGAGCGAGAAGTCCGCCACCAGGCTCGTGACCGTCACGCTCGCCGTACCGCTCATGCTGCCGCTCGTCGCCGTCATCATGAACGGTCCGCCGCCGGTCGAGCCGGCGGTGAACAGGCCACCGTTGCTGATCGTGCCGCCGCCGCTCACCGACCAGGTGAACGGCGGCTGCGGGCTCAACGGCTGGCCGAACTGATCGACGCCGGTGGCCGTGAACTGCTGGGTCGTGCCCGCCTGCACCAAGACGTTGGCAGGCGCGACCGTGATGGTGGTGAGGACGGGGGTGGCCGTCGAGCAGCGGAGGTTCGCGTCGAACCCACCCGAGGGGTACTGGGCGAGTGCGACGCCGCCCCCCGTGAACCCAGAGCCGATGCAGTTCGCGGCCGCGCCCGCCGGGTCCGCTGCTCCGGCGACCCAGCTCGGGTACGCGCTGAAGGCGCTCGTCCCGCCGGTGATCACGCCCCACTGGTAGCTCGTCGAGTAGAAGCCGAGCGACCCGACCTGGGCGACGCTGCCGAGGTAGTACACAGCACCGGAGAGCGCGGCGACATTGAGGGTGACGTCGGACCGCCAGCTGTTCGACGTCTCGACGTCGAGCCACCACGCGCTGCCCGCCGGAGTACCCGCGAGGCCGAGCGCGGTGAACGCAGAGACCGCGTCGG
>DATAIW010000370.1:0-6873 GCA_036262455.1 Candidatus Limnocylindrales bacterium
CGGTACTGGCCGGTGACGTCGTCGATCCCGGTGCCCTCGACGAGGATCGAGCTGGTCGCCGGGTCGAGCGCGATCGCGACGTCCTCGCCGGGCCGGTAGCCAGCCTTCTCGATCGCCCGGAGGATGACCTCGACCGCGGCCGCGTTCGACGGCAGCGACGGGGCGAACCCGCCCTCGTCGCCCTGGCCCGTCGTGTGACCCTCGTCGTGGAGGATCCCGCGCAGCGCGGCGAAGATCTCGGCCCCGGCCCGCAGCGCCTCGGAGAACGTCTCCGACCCGACGGGCATGACCATGAACTCCTGGAAGTCGGTCGAGTCCTGGGCGTGCTTGCCACCGTTGAGGATGTTGAACATCGGGACCGGCAGGATCCGCGCGCCGACACCGCCGAGGTAGCGGTAGAGCGGCTCATCGTGGGCCGCCGCCGCGGCGTGGGCACAGGCGAGCGACACGCCAAGGATCGCATTCGCCCCCAGGGTCGCCTTGTTCGGCGTGCCATCGAGCTCGCGGAGGAGGTCGTCGACACCGGCCTGGTCGGCGGCGTCCATCCCGTACAGCTCCGGCGCGATCCGCTCGGTCACGTTGCGGACCGCCGTCAGGACGCCCTTGCCGCCGAACCGTGCCTTGTCCCCGTCGCGCAGCTCGACCGCCTCATGGGCGCCCGTCGACGCGCCCGATGGAACGGCCGCCCGACCGACCGATCCGTCGCCGAGGATCACGTCGACCTCGATGGTCGGATTTCCGCGCGAGTCGAGGATCTCGCGTGCGTCGACGAGCTCGATGACCGTGTTCACGCCTTCGCTCCTGCCTTGGCCTTCTTCGCTTTCGCGGCCGGCTCGTCGGCCGGTCGATCCTGGAGAACGGCGATCCCGGGCAGCTCGCGGCCCTCGAGGAACTCGAGCGAGGCGCCGCCGCCGGTGCTGATGTGGGTCATCTTCGCGGTCAGGCCTTCGTGCTCGATCGCGGCGACGCTGTCACCGCCACCGACGACGACCGTCACGCCATGCTCGGCCCTGCCGGCGAGGAACCGGGCGATGGCCCGCGTCCCGTGGGCGAAGGACGGGATCTCGAAGACCCCGACCGGCCCGTTCCAGAGCACCGTTCTTGCGTCGGCGAGGGCGACCTCGATCGCGGTGCGGCTCTCCTCGCCGAGGTCGACGATGTGCCACGAGGCCGGGAACTTCTCGGTCCCGACGGTCTTGTACTCGGTCCCGCGGGTGACCTCCTTGGCGATCACGACGTCGACGGGCAGGAGCACCTTGACCCCGGCCTTCTCGGCCGCGGCGAGGATTCGGCGAGCATCGTCGACGCGATCGTGCTCGGCCAGGCTCTTGCCGACGGACTTGCCCTGGGCGAGCAGGAACGTGTTGGCCATCCCGCCGCCGAGGATCAGGAGGTCGATCTTCGTGAGGAGGTGGTCGATCACCCCGATCTTGTCGCTGACCTTGGCCCCGCCGAGAATCGCGGCGAAGGGTCGCCTCGGGTGCTCGAGGAGGCTGCTCAAGGCGGCGATCTCACGCTCCATCAGGAGACCGGCGTAGGCCGGCAGGAACGAGGCGATGCCGACAGTCGAGGCATGGGCGCGGTGGGCGGTCCCGAATGCGTCGTTGACGTAGATCTCGGCGTACGAGGCGAGCGCCTTCGCGAACGCCGGGTCGTTCTTCTCCTCGGCCGCGTGGAAGCGGAGGTTCTCGAGGAGAATCGCCTCCCCGTTCCGCATCCGCCTGACGGCGTCCTCCGTCCCGGCCCCGAGCGCGTCGCCGGTCACGGGCACGTTCCGCCGGAGGAGCTGGCTGAGGCGCTCGCCGACGGGCCGCAGGCGCAGGCCGTCCTGGACCTTGCCGTCCGGACGCCCCAGATGGCTCGCGAGAATGACCCGCGCGCCGGCGTTGAGGAGGGTCGTGATCGTCGGTAGCGCGGCCCGGATCCGCGAATCGTCGGTGACCTTGCCGTCCGCGAGCGGGACGTTGAAATCGACGCGCACGAAGACGCGCTTGCCCGCGGCGTCAAAGTCGCGGATCGTCAGCTTTTCCATCTTGTCCTGCGCTGGAGCGGCGGATCGGCGGACCCGCGGCGGGGATGGCGTGGATGGCTCAGGCCGTGCGGCCGTCGTCCGTCGTCCGTCGGCCCGGGTGAAGGTGCCCGGGCCGGCGCTGGCCGACGCGACGGACGAGCCGGTCTCAGGCTGCGGCGACGGGCAGCCGGGCAGCGACGAAGCCGATCAGGTCGGCGACGCGGCAGCTGTAGCCCCACTCGTTGTCGTACCAGGCGATGACCTTGACCATGGTGCCGTCGAGGACCATGGTCGAGGCGGCGTCGATGATCGAGGAGCGGGCGTCGCCGCGGAAGTCGGTCGAGACGAGCGGATCGTCGCTGACCCCGAGGATGCCCTTGAGCGGGCCTTCGGCGGCAGTCCGGAACGCGGCATTGAGCTCCTCGACCGAGGTCGGGCGGGCGACGTCGGCGGTGAAGTCGACGACGCTGACGGTCGGGGTCGGGACGCGCAGGCTGAAGCCGTCGAACTTGCCCTTGAGGTCCGGGATGACCAGGGCGAGCGCCTTCGCCGCGCCGGTCGTCGTCGGGATGATGTTCAGGCCCGCGGCGCGGGCCCGACGCGGATCCTTGTGGGCGACGTCGAGGATGCGCTGGTCGTTCGTGTAGCTATGGATCGTGTTCATCAGGCCGCGCTGGATGCCGAGCAGGTCGTGGACGACCTTGGCTGCGGGAGCCAGGCAGTTCGTCGTGCAGCTGGCGTTGCTGATGATGTGGTGGCTGGCCGGGTCGTACTTGCTCTCGTTGACGCCGAGGACGATCGTGATGTCCTCGCCCTTGGCCGGGGCGCTGATGATCACCTTCTTGGCGCCGGCCGCGATGTGGGCGCCGGCTTTCTCGGCGGTGGTGAAGATGCCGGTCGACTCGAGGACGATGTCGACGCCGAGGTCGCCCCACGGGAGCGCGGCCGGATCCTTCTCCTTGAGGACCTTGATCTCGCGCCCGTCGATGATCAATGCGTCGTCGGTGTGGTCGACCGTGCCCGGGAAGGCGCCGTACGTCGAGTCGTGCTTGAAGAGCAGGGCGTTGAGCGATGTCTCGACGAGATCGTTGACGGCCACGACTTCGACGTCCGGGGTCCGCTCGATCAGGGCCTTGAGCGACTGACGGCCGATCCGTCCGAAGCCGTTGATGCCGACGCGCACAGTCATGATTCCTGTCCTCCGCGGTCACGAGCGCCGGCTGGCGCCCGGTGTTGTCCGTCATCCGGGTCAGCGAGAGGTCGGGCGCCATGTCGGGCGCACGCGAGGCCTCCCGTCGTACGGTGCCATCGTACGACGTCGCGGAGTCAGAGCCGTCCGGCCCGGAGGTTCCGGGCCGGTTGTCGATAGGTTGCGCCTCGGCGTCGTGCCGCATCGAGGGTCGCGACCGGGAGCGAGTCGAGACCGGGTCGGGGCCGATTTCGGGACCGCGACGGCGGCGCAGCCGCCCCGGGAATCGAGCGACCCCCGCCGTTGCCGACGGGGGTCGCGTTCGACGTTCGAACTCGGGACTGCGTCAGCCGCCGATCTTGAAGACCTTGCCACCGCATTTCGGGCAGGTGCCCTGGAGCGCCGGCTTGCCGTTCTTCATCGTGATCTTCTCGGGATTCACGACTTCGACTTTCATCTTGTCCTTGACGCAATAGGCTTCAGCCATGGAGCGGGCTCCTCCTCGGGTCAGCGTGGCGTCACGGGAACCCTCGTCCCGTGTCCGCTTCTCACGTTCGGTTCCAGAGCGACGGTCGCCAGCGATCCGTCCCTGCTGCTCGCTTCTGTCGATCCATCTCGGCCAGGATCAGGAGCCCTTCGAGCCCCGTCTCCACGCACGCCGCCTCTGCCGCGTCCTTGGCTTCTCCCTCGATGAACGCTCCGGTGGTGCGCTGGGCGTAGACCGCACAGACCACACCGGCCCGACATCGGGCGAGAGTTGCCAGGACCAGAAGCGCCGACGCCTCCATCTCGAAGTTCATGACGCGCTGGCGCGCCATCTCCTCCGCCAGGTCAGGGTAACGGATGGGCAGTTGCGGGATGGGGCGCCCTTGCGCCCCGAAGAACCCCGGTGCCGTGGCCGTCAACCCGACGTGGGTCCGATGACCGAGCTGCTCCGCTGCCTCGATGAGCGCCAGGACCGCCTCGTAGTCGGCGACCGCTGGAAATCCATCGTGGACGAAGAAGCTCGTCGTCGACTCGAGCCGGACTGCTCCGGTCGAGACGATCAGGTCCCCGAGGGAGATCTCCGGCTGGAGGCTCCCGCAGGATCCGACCCGGACGAAGGTCGGCCGTTCCGTGATCGCCAGGATCTCCGCCACCGTGATCTCGACATTGTCCGTACCGATCCCGGTCGAGACGACCGAGACCCGGGTGCCGCGATACGTTCCGGTGACTGACGCGAACTCCCGGTGGCGCCGCTCGAACTCGACGTTTTCGAGACGCGCGGCGATCCGTGAGGTCCGGTCGGGGTCACCGGGGAGGAGGATGTACTCGGCCAGGTCACCCGGTCCGAGCCCGATGTGGTATTGCCGTTCTCCGATGGGGAGGGCTACGCGGGGATCCGCGTTCGGCAAGACCTCGTCCCTCACTCTGGCGTGCTTCGCAGGCGCGAAACTCGGGCGAGGATAGACCCGCATTCTCGCGAGCGTCAAGCACGGCCACGCACGAACCACGGACGAACCACGCACTGGCCACGCTCCGCGGGGCCGGCGCGCACCGATCGGCGACCGCCGCTCACCGGCCCTCCGCTTCGCTGTGGCCGTTGCTTCGACCGGTATCACCTCCCGGTTCCGGTCCGTTGCGCGCGACCGACGGGCCCCCGAGGGCGATCGCCGCGGGCCGTGTCGCTCCTCCAGCCAGGGCCGCCGCCGCGATGCTCCGCACGAGTCCTGGAGCACCACCGATGGCGGCGAGGCGATCGGCGATCCGGGCAGCCATGCGTCGGCGCGAACGCCGGCGGCGGAGCATCGTCAGCGTCAGCGAGGCCAGCGCGACGAGGACGATCCCGAGGGCACCGACCTCGGGGATGGCGGGATCGGCAAGTCCGGCCGTGATCCTGGAGGCGGGTTCGGCAACGGGGCCGTCTGACGCCGCGGACGGGCCTGTCAAGGCCTCGTCGGTGCCCGCACCGGTCGAGTCGGTTGGATCGACCGCTCCGAGGTCGCCGACGAGGGCGATCCCCGCCGGGTCTTCGACCGCGACGATCGCCGCGCCACCGGACGGAGCGAGCTCGACGCGCCCGGTCGCGCTCAACGCGTCGCCCACGAGGACCGAACCCGCGATGTCCACCGCGGCCGCGCGGAGTCGCACCGAAGCGATCGCGGTCCCGTCGTCGAGGCGAAATCCGTCGCCGTCGACCGACTGGACGAGGCCCCCGACCCGGACCGTTTCGCCGACATGCGCCGCGAGTGCCGCCAGGTCGATGTCACGCGGACCGCCGGCGGCCGAGCCGGATCCGGCATCGGGGCCGGTCACACCCGTCGAGCCGGCGCCGGTCGCGCCGGCCCCCGACGAGCCCGGTCCAGCCGACCCGGCGGCGGCCGAGCCGTCGTCGGCTGCAGCGCCCACCGTCAGGTCGCGGGATGACCGCGGCATGATCGCGAATCGCCGATCCGACGCCGACGGGTACGGTCGGCGGACGATCCCGACGACTGTCGCTGTTCGACCGGCCCCGAGCGCCGCCGACGGGATGGCGGCGCCGGCGAGACCGACGATCGGGACGCGCGTGCCGCCGACGAGCAACTCGGCCGTCCAGCGGTCGCCCGAGCGGTGGATCTCGACGACGTCGCCCCGGACCCGGACGAGCCGCCACTCGTGCGCCGCACCGGGCGCGACGCGGAGTTCGAGCGGCGAGACGACGGCCGTGCCGAGACGTCGGATGGTCGCGGCGCGGATCCTCGGGGCGCCGTACGCCCGGCCGACCTCGCCGTTGACACGGATCCGGGTGCCGATCGGTGGGGCGCCCTCGCCCGCCGGGAGCAGAACCTCGATGGCCGCAGTCCGGTCCTGGACGATCAGCCGGCGGTTCGTGGCATCGAGCAGGGACGCGGAGGTCGTGACCGAGCCCTCGATCGTGAGCGTCCCGCTGCCCGCAAGGATCGCGGCGGCGATCGTGCGGATGGTGTCGCTCGTCGTCGAGTGCCCGGCGGTCGATGTCGGCGACGGCGACGGCGTGGTGGACGGCGAGGGCGAACCGAGTCGGACGATGTCGCTCGTGCCGCGGATCCAGATCCGGTAGCCGTCGAGTGCGTCCTTGTGGCTGGCCCGCTGGCCGGCAACGCCGGTCAGGCGGAGGCGGTCTCCGGTCGCGACCGAGCTCGTCGAGAGTCCGGCGGACGCGTCGGCCGCGATCCGGACCGGGCCGTGGGCCGTCGTCACGACGAAGGTGAGGTCGCCGCTCGTCGACTTGACCGGCCGTCCCTGGGCGACACCCTCGACCGAGACGAGCCGACCTTCGACGCCCTCGACGAGCGTCGCGCCGTCGACTGCGGCGGGCGCCGGCAACGCTGCCGGTCCGACATTCCGAACGCCGGCGATCGCCCGCAGCTCGAGCTGGCCGTAGGGGTCCGCGAGCGTCCCGGTCAGCTCGATCCAGGTGCCGACCGAGGGACGCGGCGTGGTGTCCGCGAGACGCACGACGATCCCCGCTGTCGAGTCCTGGATCGCGATGAGGGCCGGCGTCCCGAGCCGACCGGCCCCGGCCGTCACGACACCGCCAACGGTGACTCGGCTGTCGACCACGGACGATCGTGCTGCCGCGATCGGACTGGCCGGTGCGGCGGACGGCGTGGACGTCGGAGTCGGCGCGGGTGTCGGGGTCGGAACGGGTGTCGGGGTCGGAACGGGTGTCGGG
>DATAIW010000371.1:0-4055 GCA_036262455.1 Candidatus Limnocylindrales bacterium
GTCGCTCGGGTCCGGGCTCGCGTCGGTCGGGAGCAGGTCGGGATCGAGATCGATCGGCCTGCCTGGTCGGAAGGCGACGATCCGACCTTCCGCGCCGGCAGCGACGGGCACTCGCAGCGCTACGGCGGCCTCGGCGAGGCGCGTCGCGAGGCGCTCCTCGAAGCGGAACGACGGATGGACACGGACGAGGTCGTGGCGGAGGCGCTCGGCCGCGCGACGGGCGGCCGGATCGAGCCGGCCGACCGCGTCGTGCGGCGTGCCGGCCGCCGCTGCATCGAGGACCACGCCGGCCAGAAGGGCGTCGAGATACAGGTCCGTCAGCAGGGCCTCGGTCGCGGCCGCATCACGATCGAGGGTCATGGCCGCTCGGCGTCAGGCGAGGCCGAGGCGTCAACCGGCCCCGACGCGGCGCGCCCGCCAAGATCGCGGGCGACGGTCCGCAGGGCTCGATGGATCAAGACCCGAACCGCGCCCTCCGACCGGCCGAGGATCCCGGCGATCTCGGCGGTCGACATCTCCTCGACGAACCGCAGGACGAGCGCTCGCCGCCGATCGGACGGTAGGCGGCCGACGGCCCGCCATGCCGCGGCCGCCTCGTCACGGATCGTGACGGCACCTTCGATATCGAGCGGGTCGGCGACGAGCGCAGCCGCCTCGAGCGGGGCCTGGGGATGCCGCCGCCGCCCGCGGCGCTGGTTGGCGACCGCGTTCCGGGCGATCTGGAACAGCCAGACGCGGAACGTCGACGCTCCCTCGCCGTCGGCCGGTCGGGCCCGCTCCTCGAACCGGCCGAGGTTCGCGAGCGCGGCGAGAAATGTCCGTTCGGTGGCGTCCTCGGCCTCGTGATGATCGCCGAGCTCGTAGAAGGCGTAGCTGTACACCTGGGCCAGATACCTGCGGTACAGGGCGTCGAACTTGAGGAGGTCGCGTTGGGCCGCCTCCACCAACGGCCGGTCGCGATCGAGATGGGCGATCCGGGCCGGGCGCACGGCCGAGACCGCTGTCACCCGTCCGGAGACGTTCATCCTTCCCAAACCCGGTCGAGCCATCCCGTTACACCCGGGCCAGTCGAACATGCCGGACCTCGCCGACGACGACGGTCCGTTCGGTGTCGGGATCCGCGTCCGTCGGAGCGGCGATCCGGAGCCCGCCGCCAACCCCGTCCACGCCCCGGGCAAGAACCGTCTCGACGGTCTCGTCCGGCCGGACCAGGTCGATCCGGCGACCGGTCGTGATCTGGCGCTCGACCCAGTCCGCGACGTCGAAGCGGCCGCCGAACAGGGCCTCGACCCGGGTCTCGAGGCGGGAGGTGAATGCGTCGAGCAGGAGGGCGAGGTCGATGGGCCGCTCGCCGGACGCCGACCGAAGTGAGGTCATCGTTCCGGTGAGCTCCGCCGGGAACTTCGCCGCGGGCCAGTCGGCGTTCAGGCCGATCCCCACGATCACGCGCGGGTCGTCCGTTCCGAGGCCCTCCGTCTCGCCGAGGACCCCGCCGAGCTTGCGGACGGTGGCAGCCGAGCGTCCGCCCGTGCCCGCGTCGTCGAGGCCGAGCGGGCCCAGGGCTCGGCCGGCCGAATCGGTCGCGATCACGAGGTCATTCGGCCACTTGAGGCGGACGGACCGGTCCGGCAGGCCGGCGACCTCCTCGGCCGCGTCGGCCATCGCGAGCGACACCGTGGCGGCCAGGCGCCAGGCCCGGTCGGCGGCGAGCCACGACGGCCGGAAGCCGAGCGAGACGAGGAGTCCAGCGCCCGGTGGAGCGGTCCACGTCCGGCCGTTCCGGCCGCGACCCGCGGTCTGCTCGTCGGCAAGGGCGAGGCAGATCTCGGGCTCACCGGCGGCCAGCCATGCCCGGACGACGTCGCTGGTCGAGCCGACGCTGGCGAACCGCTCGTGGCGGCGCAGGGCGGGTATCGCGGCGACGCGGGTCACCTGGACGCGGAGCTCCCGCCGGCGGTGTTCTGGCTTGCCGTTGCCGATTCGACGGCCGCCGACTCGGGCCGCGCGAGCTCGAAGGCGTCGTGCAACGCGCGCAGCGCCGTCTCGAGCTCTTCCTCGGCGATCATGCACGTGATCCGGACCTCGGATGTCGAGATCATCTCGATGTTCACGCCGGCGTCGGCGAGCGTCCCGAACATCCGCGCGGCATAGCCCGGGGCGTTGTGCAGCCCGGCGCCGACGATGCTGACCTTCGCAACCGAGGCGTCGGTCGTCATCTCCCGGGCGCCGAGATCGCGGACGACGCTCTCGAGCGCCTTTTTCGTCTTTCCGAGCTCGGCCTGGGGAACCGTGAACGACAGGTCTGTTTCGCCGCCGTGGCCGACGTTCTGGACGATCATGTCGACATTGACCCCGGCCTCGGCCAGTGGGTCGAACAGGCTGCGGGCGATCCCCGGCCGGTCCGGGACCGCGACGATCGTGACCTTGGCGACGTTCCGATCGTGGGCGAGGCCACGGACCTTGTTCCGCTGCTCCACGAGCGGGTCCTCCTTGATCAGCGTTCCGGGGGAGTCCTCGAATGAGCTGAGGACCTCGATGACCACATCGTTGACCCAGCCGAGCTCGACCGCCCGCGTCTGCATCACCTGGGCACCCTGGTGGGCGAGCTCGAGCATCTCCTCGTAGCCGATGATCGCCAGCTGGCGGGCATCGGGGACGAGCCGCGGGTCGGCCGTGTAGATCCCGCGGACGTCGGTGAAGATCTGGCAGCGGTCGGCGCCGAGACGGGCGGCGAGGGCGACCGCGGTCGTGTCGCTGCCACCTCGACCGAGGGTCGTGATATCGGCGGCCGCGACGTCCTCGCCTGCGGCCCGGCCCTGGAAGCCGGCAACGATGACGACCTTGCCTCGCTCGAGCTCCGTCCGGACGCGAGCCGGCTCGATCGAGGCGATCCGGGCCCGGCCGTAGTGACCGTCGGTCGTGATCCCGGCCTGCGGTCCGCTGAGGCTGATCGCCGCGACGCCGAGGGCATGCAGGGCCATCGAAACGAGCGTCGCGCTCTGGTGCTCGCCGGTCGCGAGGAGCATGTCCAGCTCGCGCTCGTCGGGCGTGTCGGTGATCGCGGCGGCGAGGCCGAGGAGCTCGTCGGTGGTATCGCCCATCGCGGACACGATGACGACGAGATCCGACCCGGCCGCTCGCTCGCGGGCGATCCGCCGCGCGACGCGACGGATCCGGTCCGCGTCGGCGAGGCTGGAGCCCCCGAATTTCTGGACGACGAGCGGCGCGGCAGGCATCGAGGCATTCTACCGCTCGTGCTGCGGGTGCCCGGGTGGCGGGATGGTTGCGGGCCCCGTCGTGGCACCGGTCCGGTCATCCTGCGCGTCCGGCGGCCTGCTCGGCGCCGGATGTCCGCGGTGCGGGCGTTACAAAGGCGGTCCCGTCCGCGCGCCGCCGGATGTCCGCGGTGCGGGCGTTACGGCTCACCGGACCGGGCCGTCCCGCTCGGCGCCGCCCGATGGACGGCGCTCCGCCGGACTCTCTGGCGCGTAGCGCCCGTGGTGTGGTCATTCGGCACATTCACAAAGAACAGGCCGCTCGGTGGCGGGGTCGTCGGCGAGCGGAGCCAGGCCACGCAGTCTCGACCGCGGAGCGGAAATGCGGTCCCGAAGATCTCCGCGTGGCGCGTGACCCTGGACCGCGATGTTGTGCTGTCGGCGATCACGAGGAATCGAGCAACGCCGCGACAGACCCAGCCCCGCTCCCGGGCGATCTCCGGTGCCAGTCGTGCCTTCCGATCGACGCCGATGATCGTCTGGTTGGCGTCGCCGATCGATGCCTTGACCTCGAAGGTCGCGATCATTCTCGTCAGCGGATGGCGACCGACGACATCGATCGAGCCGCGCTCCGCGTAGATCGCGAACGACACCTCGACCTCGGCCATCCACCCGTAGCGTCGGAGCAGACCGACGAGCACGTCGGCGGTGGCGGAATGCCGCTCGTCGAGGAGCCGGTCAATCCGCTCACCCTGCCAGCGGATGTCCAGGTCCAGCCGGGCGCCGACGGCTTCGGCGACCGCGACGAGGTCCGCCCAGGCGATCCGGAGCAGTTCACCG
>DATAIW010000372.1:0-8473 GCA_036262455.1 Candidatus Limnocylindrales bacterium
ATCGATCGGGACGCCGCCGGTCCTGGGCCGACCGTCGCCGTCGAGGAGCGGGCCGGCGACGCGGCGGACGAGATCGACTGCAAACCGCTCGTTGCCGGCCGAGACCGGGGTGTGGATCGTGAAGACGCTGTCGCGCGAGACGCGCTGCCAGGCGGCGTCGAGGTCCTCGCCGCCGGCCACGAGCTCGCGGGCTCGCTCTGCGAGCAGGAACGCGGAGTGGCCCTCGTTGAGGTGCCAGACGGCCGGCTCGATCCCGAGGGCACGCAGCACGCGCACCCCGCCGACGCCGAGGACCAGCTCCTGGTGGAGACGCATCTCACGGCCGCGGACGTAGAGGATGTGGGTGATCGGCCGGTCGGCATCGCCGTTCTCGGGGATGTCGGTGTCGAGGAGGAGGACCGGCGTCCGCCCGACCTGGACGGCCCAGACCGCGATGAAGAGGTCGCGGCCGGGCAGGGCGACGCTCACGATCAGCGGTTCCCCGTCGCGACCCTGGACGCGCCCGACCGGGAGCCGGGACAGGTCGTAGTCGGGATAGGCGTGCTCCTGGTGGCCGTCGGCGTCGATCGTCTGGTGGAAGTAGCCGCGCCGGTACATCAGCCCGATGCCGACGAACGGCAGCGACATGTCCGAGGTCGTCTTCAGGTGGTCGCCGGCGAGGACGCCGAGGCCGCCGGAGTAGATCCCGAGCGATTCGTACAGGCCGTACTCGGCGCAGAAGTAGGCGACGGGCCCGGGCAGCTCATGGGCGTGGTGACGGACGTACCAGCGGTCGGATCCGTTCGCCATGTAGCGGTTGAAGTCGCGGAGGACGTCGCGAACCTCGGCCATGAAGCTCGTGTCGTCGAGCAGGCGGCTCCAGTCGACCGGGCCGGCCAGGACGGGGATCGGGTTGCGGTGGCGGGTCCAGACCTTCCGATCGATCCGGCTCCAGATCACGCGGGTCCGCGGATGCCACGCCCAGTACAGGTTGTAGGCGAGGGCGCGGAGCCCCTCGAGCTGGGGAGGGAGGCGGAACAAGGCGCCCGGAATCGTCGGAATGATGACGCGCGTCGGCATGAGTCTGGATGATAGTCGCTGGCAGGGTCGGTGTGAACCGGTTTACGCCGCCCCGCCCGGTCCCCGGAGTCCGCGCGCCTCTCGTCTGATCTCGCGGGGGATCATTCCCGTCTGGATGAACGTGGCCGGGGTCGCGATTGGGCGGGAACCGGTGGCACCACGGGAGGGGGCCGTGGTCACTCGCCACCAGGTGATCTCCGGGGAGATCACGGCGCGCTGCGGTGCCGCGCGGGAACCGGCCCGGGAGCGCCAGCCAGGCACCCCAGCCACGCAGTAGGCAACGCCGCAGCCGATTACGATGGGCCGATGCCGCTCCGGATCGCGATGATCGCCGCCGAATGCGAGCCGTGGGCCAAGACCGGCGGCCTAGGCGACGTGGTCGATGCCCTCGCCCGGGCGCTCGGCCACGTGCCCGGCGCGACCGACGGGGACGTCGAGGTCTTCCTGCCGCGTTACCGGTCGGTGCCGGTGCCGGCCGCGGTCGCGGGCTCGCGCGTCGTCCGCGTCCCGGACCCCCAGGCACCCGACGGGGTCACCGAAATGACGATCGTCGACGTCGCCGCGAACGGCTACCGGCTGCGCCTCGTCGATCACCCGCCGGCGTTCGGTCGCGACGGGATGTACGGGCCGGCGGCCGGCGGCGACTTCACTGACAACGCCTGGCGCTACGGCCTCTTCTGTCGGGCCGCCCTCGAAACCCTCCGGTCGGAGCCCGAGCGGCCGGTCGACATCCTCCATCTCCACGACTGGCACAGCGGTCCGGCTGCGATCCAGCGCGATGCGTGGGCAGCGGACGATCCGATCCTCGGTCGGGCGGCGATCGTGATGACCGTCCACAACCTGGCGTACCACGGCTGGACCGGGCGCGGCGATCTCGGCCAGCTGGGGCTGGTCCCGGGTGGCGGGGTCCTGCCCGTCGATGCCGATGGCGTCGATCTCATCCGCGAGGGGATCGTCCGAGCGGAGATCGCCAACACCGTCTCGCCCGGGTTCGCCCGCGAGGCGCTGACACCCGCAGGGAGCTTCGGGCTGGCCGATGCGCTCGCGGCCAAGGGCGATCGGTTCGTCGGGATCCTCAACGGCCTCGACACGGTCGTCTGGGATCCCGCGACCGACGTCGACCTGGCTGCGCCGTTCTCGGCCGGTGATCTCGACGGCAAGGCAGCCTGCCGGGCCGACCTGCTGGAGCGGCTCGGGTTCGATCCGGCCGACGACGGCGCCGTGCTCGGGATGATCGGCCGGCTCGATCCCCAGAAGGGCTTCGACCTGATCCACGACGCCGCGCCGCGGCTGCTTCGCGCCGGCGCCCGGATCGTCGTCCAGGGGTCCGGCGACCATTACCTCGCGGCCGGGTTGCGGGCCCTCGCGGCCGAGCATCCCGAGGGTGTCGCGCTGATCGAGCGGTTCGACCGGGCGATGGCCCGGCGGATCTACGCCGGAGCGGATTTCTTTCTCATGCCGTCGCGCTTCGAGCCATGCGGGACCGGCCAGATGATCTCACTCCGGTACGGGACGCCGCCGGTCGTTCGCCGGACGGGCGGTCTGGCCGACAGCGTGATCGACGAACGGACGCGGCCGGGGGAGGGAACCGGGTTCTCCTTCGACGACGCCACGCCGGATGCGCTGGCGAAGGCCTGCGAGGCGGCGATGGCGATGCGGTCGGCCGGTGGGGCGCCCTGGGACTCGCTCATCGGGCGCGGGATGGCCGTCGACTTCGACTGGGATCGGGGCTCGGCGCCGCGCTACGCCGCCCTGTACGAGCGAGCCCTCGCGATCCGCCGCAGCTGAGTCAGGCCGACTCGAGCGCTCGCAGCAGGGCCAGGGTGGCCGCCTCCGGCCGCAATCGCATCGGAGCGTGGGCACCGTCGGCGATCGTGATGACGTGATCGGCGCCGATCCGTTCGGCGATCCGGTTCGCCTCCTCGTCCGGGATCAGGCCACCGGCCGAGGGCTCGCCGCGGATGAGCCAGATCTGGACTGCCGCTGCGGCTGGAGCGGCGAGGCCGGCCAGCCCGCCGTCCCAGTTGCCGTTCTGGGTGAGGATCGCCCGGACGGCCGGCTCGTCGAACTGGGTCAGGGCCTGGGCCTTGGCGACGACATCGCCGAACGGCCAGGTCGGGTGCAGGCGTCCGAGCGCGGCGATCGCCTCGTCGAGGTCGTCGTAGCGGCGCTCGACCGGGTCGTCGAGCATCGTCGCGATCGACGCGACCGGGATCGCCGGTGGGTCGAGAAGGACCAGGACCTCCGGGACCAGGCCGACGCCAGGCAGCGCGGCCGCGGTCATCCCGCCCCAGCTGTGGCCGACGACCCGGAGGTCTGCCCGGGCAAGTCCCGCGGCGTCCGCGAACGCGACGAGGTCGGCGGCGTTGTCGGCGAAGCGATGATGGCCGGTCCACTGCCGGGTGAGCCCATGGCCCGCCTGGTCGACCGAGATGACCCGGCGCTCCAGCCCGGCCGCGAGCGCCGGGCCGACCCGCCACCAGATCCGCGACGACGCCGTGACGCCATGGATCAGCAGGATCGGCGCCGCCGTCGGGTCGCCCCAGGCGCGCGTCGCGAACGGGATCCCGGCCGCCTCGACGACCCCGAGCTCGGGTGAAACCGGATCGTCGAGCGCGGCAACCACGGTCGGCGGCAGGTCGGCTCGACCGGCGGTCAGCGGCGGAGCCAGGAGGCCAGTCGAGACGGTCACCGCCCGACCGTATCACGTCACCCCGCGGTTCGAGCCAGCGGCTAGAATCGCCGCTCAGCCCAGATCGCCGGAGGTCCCCATGGCCAACCAGTTCGTCGTCGAGCTGAAGAACGAACCCGGCGGTCTTGCCATCCTTGCCGAGGCTCTCGCCGAGCGTGGCATCGATCTGCGGGCGATCGGCGGCGGCGGGATCGGCGAGACCGGCCACATCATCATGACCACGGCCGACGACGACGGCGCGCGGGCTGTCCTCGAGACCGGCAACTACACGTTCATCGAGGGCGAGTCGATCCTGACCGAGGTCGACGATCGACCCGGCGGCATGGCCCGCCTGTCGCGCGCCCTTGCCGATGCCGGGGTCAACATCTACGGCCACCTCTTCCTCGGCCGCTGGGGCGATCGGGCGATGTTCGCCTTCGTCGTCGACGACCCGGACAAGGCCCGCCCGATCCTCGAACACAAGGGCTGACCGCCGTCAGGCGCGTGGCCGCCCGGCTCGTGGCCGGCGGTGATCAGCCTCGATCGGCTACCGTTGGGTCGTGGACGCGACCGAGGACGACGCCCTGACGACCGCCGCCGACGAGATCGAGAGCCTCGCCGGCAAGTGGCTGGCCGCCGAGCACGAGCTCGCCGCCGGAAGCGGCAACCCGGGTCAGAGCGAGATCAACGCCCGGGCCCTCAGCGAGCGCTACGACGAGGCGATCCGGACCGCCAGCCGCGAGGACCTCCGACTTGCCTGGGAAGCCGCCCGCAAGATCCAGGGCGAGCAGGAGATGGGCTCGGAGGCTTGGGCGAACGCCCGACGCCTCTCGGAGCTGCTCCGTCGCGAGTACCAGGCCGCGGACCCGGAGACCGTCGCGGACGACCCCGCCGACTGACCCGCGTTCGGCACCCACCCGCGACCGGAGCGCGATCCGGTCCGTCGCCCGGGCTCCCGGACGCTCAGTCCGCCTCGACGACCTGGTGGGGGCCGGCGGCCTTCGCGGCCAGGAGGGCCGCGTCCGCTCGCCGCAGCAACGTCTTCGATCGCTCGTGTCCGCGGCGGGCCGCGATGCCGATCGACGCGGTCAGGCGGACCCTCGTCGACGGATGGGACCGGCGCTCGACTGCCGATCCGGACAGCCTGGCCGCGATGGCCCGGCCGGCGGCCATCGACCCGCTGCACAGGACGGCGAACTCGTCCCCGCCGGTCCGGGCCACGACGTCGCCGGTGCGGACCGTTGCGGTCAGGCGCGCAGCATAGCGGCGCAGCAGGTCGTCTCCCGCCGCGTGACCGTGCTTCCGGTTCGCCTCGCGCAGGCCATCGAGATCGATGGCGAGCACGATGAGCGGTCGCTCCGACGCGGGTCGGCCGAACCGCCGGGTCAGTGCCGCCAGCAGCGCCGCCCGATTGCCGAGTCCCGTGAGCGAGTCGGTCAGCGCCTGGCGCGCCAGCTCGTCGACGGGGGCGGCCCCGGCGGTCGTGTCGACGACGATCACCAGGATTGCGGCGCCCGCGGCGGTCTGGATGGCGGCGAGGCTGAGGTCGACGTGAAAGTCGGAGCCGTCGGCTCGCCGTGCCGGCAGGGCTCCGTGGACGCCGATCGATCGGGTTTCGCCCGTTCGCGAGAAGGCTCGACGAAGGAGAGCGTGGAGCGGCCGCCGCCCATCCGGCACGAGGTCGTCGATGCTCCGGTCGGTGAGCCGAACTCCGAACAGGAGATCCGCGAGCCCGTTCGCGGCCACGATCCGGCCATCGAACGCGACGATCAGGGCGGCCGCCGGGAGGGCCTGCAGAATCGCCTGTGGATCGACGACGTCGCGCGCCTCCGACGGCGCGGCCGGGGGCGGTTCGATCACCCACGTCAGCTCGTTGAACCCGGCGGCATCGGGGTCGTACCACTGTCTATGGGCCCAAGTCGAATCCAGCGGTCCTCGATCCGCGATCGGCGACAGGGAGCTGTATCGCGCGTCCATCCGAGCCTCCTCAACGCGCCGATGTGCCCCCCAGAAGCGCGTCCCCACCGGAGAGGGCAGCTTCGCGTCCGAGGACGCGGGAACATGCCCGGACCCGGAATCGTACGCGCGACGGACCGATCGCGCCAGTGCCGGCGGGACGTGCGAACGTGAAGCGACCCGGTCCCGAACGGGCGACGGCCGCAAGAAGGGGCCATTTGGCACGGGTGTGTGCACGCGATCCTGGGCGCAAACTCACACTAAATCAGTGTGAGTTTTGCAGGAGCCCCGTCGATGCTCGGGGCCAGGAGATCGAGATGCACGGCAACCGACTGTTCCTTGGCCTCGTGAGCGCTCTTGCGATCGCGCTCGTCGCCTGTGCCGCCCCGGCTGCCCCGAGCTGGACGTACGCCCCGCCCGCCGCCGGCGCGTCGGCATCGCCGAACGCGGCCCCTGCGGCGATGCCGATGCCCGGGGTGAGCAGCGCGGCACCGGCCGGCGGCGCGGCGATCGCGGCCGGTGGCGAGATCGCCATCGAGGCGTTCGACCTCGGCTTCAAGCCCGCCGCCGTCGCGGTCGCGGCCGCCGGATCCTATCCGGTCACCTTCCACAACACGGGTTCCACCCTCCACGACCTGACGTTCGCCGACGGCACCAAGCTGTCGGCCGACCCCGGCGCCACCGTCAAGGGCACGGTCAACGTTCCGGCGTCCGGGCTCGGCTTTCTCTGCTCGATCCCCGGCCACGCGGCAGCCGGGATGGCCGGGACCATCGCGCTGGCCGGCGCCGCGCCGGCACCGGCCGCGTCCGGCGCACCCGCCGCCGCCGGCGCAGCCCTGGCTGACCCGGCCGCGCCCGCCTACGTCCTGCGCGATGCCGCGGCCCCGGCCCTCCTGGCCGGCACGGTCCACGACGTCGACCTGCCGATCGTCGAGAAGGACATCACCGTCGCGAAGGGGTTCGTCGTCCACGCCTGGACGTTCGGTGGGAGCGTTCCCGGTCCAACGATCCGGGTCCACCTCGGTGACACCGTCCGCGTCCACCTGACGAACAACGGCACGATGTCGCACTCGATCGACTTCCACGCAAGCCAGACCGCCATGAACCACCAGATGGTCGAGATCAAGCCGGGAGCAACGTTCACGTACACCTTCACCGCCGACTACGCCGGGGTCTGGATGTACCACTGCGGCACGGCGCCGGCACTCCACCACATCGCCAACGGCATGTTCGGGATGGTCATCGTCGAGCCGAAGGGCGGCTTGCCGAAGGTCGACGAGGAGATCGCCCTCGTCCAGAGCGAGTGGTATCTCGGCGAGCAGAAGCAGCCGGCCGACTACACGAAGGCGAACGCCGCCGCGCCGGCGCCCGACTTCGTCGTCTTCAACGGCATCGCCAACCAGTACAAGGACAACCCGATCGTGGTCACGACCAAGGGTCGGGTCCGCGTGTTCGTCCTCGATGCCGGCCCGAACATCGACAGCTCGTTCCACGTCGTCGGGACGATCTTCGACACGGTCATCAAGGAAGGCGTGATCCTCGCCAAGGGCAACGCCCAGGGCTGGGGCAGCCAGGCCGTGGATCTCTCGCCGGCCCAGGGCGCGATCATCGAGTTCAGCCCCCGGGAGGACGGGATGTACCCGCTCGTGACCCACGCCTTCAACTTCGTCGGCAAGGGCGCGATCGGGATCTTCATGGCCGGCGACGGCGACCCGTTGAACTGAGCCGGACATGCGGCTCGAGCTCACCAAGCGCGCGGACTACGCGATCCGGGCTGTCGTCGCACTCGCCGCGGCCGCCCCGGACGAACGCCTGAGCGTGCGTCGGATCGCCGCCGATCAGGGTATCCCGGTCCGTTTCCTGCCCCAGGTCATGTCCGACCTGGGGGGAGCGGGGCTCGTCGAAGGCATTCCCGGGCGAACGGGCGGCTACCGTCTCGCCCGCCCGGCCGGCAGGATCTCGCTCCTCGAGGTCATCGAGGCGGTCGAGGGCGACAGTCACCGCGAGACCTGCGTCATGCGCGGCGGACCGTGCCAGCTGAACGGAGTCTGCGACGTGCATCGCGTCTTCGCGGCCACCCAGGAGGGCATGATCCGCCAGCTCGGCGCGGCCACGATCGCGACCCTGCGGAAAGAGGACCGGAAAGCGTCATCGGCGGCTGGACTCGGCGGGTGAACCTCGTTCCATCGGTCATGTTGTCGAGCTCCGGCGTGGTGCTCGCCGCCGTGGCCTTCTACCGCCGCGACGATCCTGCGTGGCGGCGCGGAATGGTCTGGATCATGGGGCTGGCCATCATGCAGGTCGTGCTCGGAGTCGTGTCGGCCCTGCTGATCCGCTGAATGAGGCGGCGGCTTCGGACGGGCTGCCGACCGCGGGTCAGAGGCCGAGCTGGCCGAAGACGCCCCGGCTCAACGCCTCCTCGAGGCCCTTCCCCTCGGCCTTGACGTCGTCCATCACCTTCGTCAGGCAGTCCTTGATGTGGACGTCGCGGATGAGCTCGTGGTAGTCCGCGACGGCCTGCGTCGGATCCGCGCCGCCGAACCGGAAGTGGCCGGCGTCGAGGCACAGGCCGAGGAGAGACGGGTCGAGCCGGCGATCAGCCGGGCGTGGATCGACCCCATCCGGCCGGCGCCGACCACGCCGATCCGCACGCGCCCGGTCATCACCGGATCCTCGCCGCCGCGACGTCGCTCATCGGGCGATACGGTACGCGATCGCGGCGATCCGGCCGCGATTCGCATTGGAGCGGGGCGAGCTCGTCAGCCGCCCGACTTGAGAGCGGCGAGG
>DATAIW010000373.1:0-3134 GCA_036262455.1 Candidatus Limnocylindrales bacterium
CTCGATCGGCTTCATCCCGACCGGCGTCGCGCTGGCCCTGCTCCTCTACGCCGCGAGCCTGCCATCGAACATCAGCCAGCTCGTGCCGGCCCTCCAGAACCCGCCCCTGATCACGATCCACGTCGGGCTGGCGGTGCTGTCGTACGGCATCTTCGCGACGTCGTTCGCCGCCGGCGTCGGCTACCTGCTCCAGGGCCAGCACGATCGGTTCGCCTGGCTGCCGAGCCACAAGGTCCTCGACGAGGTCGCCTATCGCGCGGTGATCACGGGCTTCCCGATCTTCGCCACGATGATCATTCTCGGCTCGTGGTGGGCCTCGATCGCCTGGTCGCGCTACTGGGGCTGGGATCCGAAGGAGACCGCGGCCCTGATCACGTGGCTGTCGTACGCGGTCTACCTCCACGCCCGCAACCAGAAGTCGTGGGCCGGCCGGCCGGCCGCGCTCCTGCTGGTCGTCGCGTTCGGGATGGTGATCGTCACCTACTCGGGCTCGCTCTGGTTCAACGGCCTGCACTCCTACAGCGGGCTGTAGATCGACGTCCAGACTCCGACACGCCTCGCCGTCACGCATAGGGCGTCAAGGCGTCTCCGAGGTACGGCCACAGGCTTCCCGCCTTCATGCAGGGCCGAAGCAGGAGCGCGCGATGCTCAGACTTGAAGGGCGCAAACGCATTGAGCAGGCCGTCGATTGGACGGCACGCCACCATCACGTGGGCCCGTTTGCCGTCGGACTGGCCGCGACCTTGGCCGTGCTCCTACCGATTCCGGTCGGGGGCAGCGTCTTCACGCTCGCCGCCGACAACCCAGTGGTAGGACCCCTGACTGGCATCCTGGGCGTCGTCCTGAGCTGCACCGTCTATCCGATGTACGCCGGGACCGCCGTCGCCGGGTATGTCGTCGGGCGGAGCAGCACTGATCGCAGGGCCTGGCGGCTGGCTGTCGGCGGCTCTCTGATCCCGATCGCGATCCCGCTGCTCTTGCTGTGGTACGAGGCGTTGCGAAACTACGGCGGAAGCAGCCTCGTGCTCCCGGTCATGATTCCGTTGCTCTATATCCCGTTCCAGCTCGGTCATCGACGAGGCCTCCAGACTGCCCAACGACTGCCAGCGCCGGCTGTCGAGCTGGTCTCGGTTCCGGAACCCACGAACTGACGCCCACGACTGGGCGTCGCCGCTCGTCTACTGCGCGGGCGGCCTGGCCGATCCATGAGTCTGGGCGCGCCGTGCCCCCGCCGCCCGGACGCCCGGAATCGAACGAGCCCCGACCGATCGGCCGAGACCCGCAGCGCGAGGCGAGATCGCACTGCCGCCACCCGAGACGGATCCTGATTCGCCGGACCATCGCGCCGAACCGCAAGTCATCCATGCCTGAGTCTGGCCCGGCGGTCTTGTCTCGCACGTATCGGAGGCCTTCGAGTGGGTGGCCGGCTCCCCGTTCACAAGCCGACCGCAGTTGGCCAAATGGTCATCCCCGGACCGTAAGGGCTGGTCCGCGGGCCTCGAGGGCCGGCCCGATCGCCCGGTCACGCACAGTCGAGCCTCGGCGCTGGCGTCCTGGCTCGGAATCGGAGGGTCAACCGGTCCTAACGGTCCGTGGATGGCAGTCGGGCCAGCCGAATAGCGTCATGGCTCGGTGGGGGCCTCGAGGGATCCGGTGCGGCCCGGCAGGGTCAGGCGGGCTCGATGGGACTCGGGCGCGGCTCGCCGGGGCCTCGACGGGGCCTCGACGGGGCCTCGGCACGGCTCACCAAGGCTCGGCGGCGGGCGGCGGCGGGCGGCGGCGCCCAACCGCTACGCCTCGCCGATGGCCGACGGAAGTATTCGGCTATTCGAAGGGGCAGCGGCCCCTCTCGTCCGGCGACCGCCCGAACGCCAGGGCGTCAGGGCGTCAGGGCGTCAGCCGCCGGCCGTCGCCCGGCGGTGATCCTCGTACGTCGGCACGACGACCCCGCGGCCCGGATCGCGCCACGACTCGTGGACGATCGCGCCGTCGCCCAGAGCCTCGTGGAACGGCCGCTTCCAGGCGTAGTCGAGCATCTCCCGCGCGAGCGGCTCGAAGACGAACGGATGCGGGGTCGACCAGATGACGAGCCCGCCGTTGGCCGTCGGATCGCGGCGGACGCCGAGCGCCGACAGCCGATCGCCCCAGCGCGCCACGAACGCCGGCCCGAGATAGAGCAGCCACGGGATGTCCCAGAGGGCGTGTTCGCGCACGTCCCACCCGCTCCCGAGTGTCGGGAGAGCGAGCGTCCCGGCGACCTGCGCCGCGCGCACGAAGTCGTTCCGCTGCCGCCGGAGGGAGGTCAGCTCGGCGCCGCCCCAGAACGCGTCCATCGATTCGCAGGCGCGCCGGAAGAGGTCGGCGAAGACCTCGAGACGGGCCGCCCGGTCGGGCTCGGCGAACCACGTCTCGTCGACGTCGAGATCCAGCTGGTGCGGTGCGATCGGTGGAAACGCCCAGATGTCGCCGGTGACCCAGAGCAGGCCGCTGGCATGTGGCTTCGCGCGGACCATGAACTGGTTGTAGTAGTCGCCGGGCATGATCTTCGGCGCCCACTCGACGAGCTGCTGCTCGACCGAGGTGATCCGGGTCCGGGGCGGATCCCGCGGACCCATCTTCTCCGGGGCGAGCTCCGGGACGGCGTCGAGCGTCCGGCCGAGGGCGGCCAGACGCTCGGCCGTCTGGAGCGGCGCGACGGACAGGATCTCGGCGTGAAGGTTCTCGGTCATCGAGACGGGCACGCGTCGATTCTGACGGATCGCCCGGCCCGTGTCGGCCGCCAGCGCAATCCTCGGACGTCCGCGAGCGCGTCATGACCCGGCGCGCGTCTCGCGACCGCCCCGCGCGCAACCCGTCAGCGGCCGTCGCGGCCGAGGAGGCGGGCGGCGAGCGCGCCGGCGGCGACTCCGACGGCGATCACGGCGCCGCTGACGACGACCGAAGAGGCCAGTTGCCCGGCCGCGGTGGCACCGCCGCGGGTCGTCGCGGCCGTGCTGAAGGAGATGCAGCCGCACACAGTGGCCGCGGGCCAGGCGGCCGGCGGCGTCGCGTCGAAGAACGCCGATGCCGAGCGGCCCGACACGAAGGGCGCAACCCTCGAGGGGCGCCCGATCGAGGCGGCAACCGGCGCGGCG
>DATAIW010000374.1:0-6553 GCA_036262455.1 Candidatus Limnocylindrales bacterium
ATCTCGAAGCCGTGCTCGGCGAGGACGCGCTTCGCCTCGTCGACGATCCGCCCGATCAGCTCGGGCTCGAGGATGTTCAGGCCGGGTCGCATCGCCGCTCCATCATGTCCGACCGATGGTCGGGGCTGACACGCCGAAAACCCGGCCAGTTGCACGCCGCGGATCGTTGCGGCTCGTGCATGCCGCCCACGCAGCAGCGACGGCCCCTGTCAGAACGACGTTTTCGGTGCGTCCGGGCACCGCAGGCGTCGGAATCCGCACCTCACCGGATTGCCCCGCTCCGCCCCGAACTCGCGCAAAGACGATCGCCGGGCCCTCGAGCCCGGCGATCCCGTGTCGTGCGCGACGGTCTGCCTCGTCGGCCACCATCGCAACATCCGGCCACCGTTGTGGCGACGCTCGCTACACTCCCGCCCGATGACCTCCTCCTCGACGCGATCGTTCACCGTCGATCGGGCGCTCGTTCGCGAGCTGAAGAACCATGAGGATGCCGTCTTTCGCGAGCGCCACCCGCGCTCGATCGCGCTCCGCGAACGGGGCCGGGCATCGATGCCCAACGGCGTTCCCATGGCCTGGCACGCGAGCTCCTACCACGACCTGGCGCCGTGGGCGGCGGAGGGGCACGGCGCCCGGTTCACCGACGTCGACGGCGTCACGTACAGCGATTTCAATATCGCCGACTTGTCGATGTTCTGCGGTTACGCCCCTGACCCCCTCGTCCGGGCCGTCTCCGATCGGATCGCGCGGGGGAACCAGTTCCTCCTTCCGACCGAGGACGCGATCGTCGTGTCGGAGGAGCTGGCCCGTCGCTACGGGCTGCCGAAATGGCAGTACACCTCGGCGGCCAGCCAGGCGAACACCGAGGCGATCCGGGTCGCCCGGGTGGCGACCGGTCGCGACAAGGTCCTGCTCTTCGACGGCCACTACCTGGGTCACTTCGACCAGGCCCTCGTCGAGCTCGACGACGACGGTCGCCTGGTGGCGGAGGAGCTCGGCGTCCCCGCCACGGTGACAGAGGGCACGATCGTCGTCCCGCTCAACGACGTCGAGGCGCTCGACCGGGCGCTCGAGACGCGCCAGATCGCGCTCGTCCTGACCGAGCCCGCGCTCACGAACAACTTCGGGCTGATCCTGCCCGATGACGGCTGGCACGACGCCCTCCGGACCCTGACCCGCGAGCACGGGACGCTGCTCGCGATCGACGAGACCCACACCCAGGTCGTTGGTCCGGGCGGGCTGACCCGCCAGTGGGGGCTCGAGCCGGACTTCGTCACTTGCGGCAAGTCCATCGCCGGCGGCGTGCCGTTCGGGGCCTGGGGCATGACCGACGAGATCGCCGACGTCGTGCGCCAGGCGAAGGGCCCCGATGGCGAGCGATCGGACCTGGTCGCGATCGGCGGGACGTTGTTCGGCAACGCCCTCGCCATGGCCGCGGTCCGGGCCGTCCTGACCGAGATCCTCACGCCGGCGGCCTATGCCTCGACCCAGCGGCTCGGCGCCCGCCTCGCCGACGGGATGCGGGCGTCGGTTGCGGCCGCCGGTCTGCCCTGGCACATCCATCATCTCGGACCGCGAGCCGGCTACACGTATCGCGACACCGCGGTCCGCAACGCCGCCGAGGCGCGGGCGGTCCAGGACGACCTGCTGACCAGGCTCGTCCGCGTGTGGCTGGCCAACCGCGGGGTCTGGGAGGCGATCGTCGGCGCCGGACCGGTCTGCTCCGTGCCGGCGACCGATGCCGACGTCGACGGCTATCTCGCCGGCTGGGCCACGCTGATCGAGCGCCTCAGCCGCTGACGGCGGGCGACCCCGGGCCCGCCGTCCCGGCGTCGCCGGGCGCCGCGCGGTCGATGTCGAGTGACCGCAGCGACGGCACCAGCCAGGCCGTCACGCCGACCACCGCGAGCGTGAGGATCCCGCCGCCGATCACGCTCGGGACGGTCCCGAAGAGGCGCGCCGCGACGCCGCTCTCGAACGCCCCGAGCTCGTTCGACGCGCCGATGAAGACCCAGTTGACCGATGCGACCCGGCCCCGGATCTGCTCCGGCGAGAGGACCCGCAGGATCGTGCTGCGGATGATCATGCTGATCCCGTCGGTGATCCCGGCGAAGAACAGCGCGGCGAGTGAGACCGCGAAGATCGTCGATGCGCCGAAGATGATCATGCTGACGCCGAAGCCCGCGACGCACAGGAGGAGCATCCGTCCGGCATGGCGGCTCGGCGGCCGGCGCGTCGCGACGAGCATGACCAGCAGCGCCCCGACCGAGGGCGCCGTCCGCAGCAATCCCAGCCCGACCGCGCCGACCTGGAGGATATCGGTCGCGAAGATCGGCAGCAGGGCGATCGCCCCGCCGAAGAAGACCGCGAACAGGTCGAGCGCCATCGAGCCGACGAGGGCCGGCGTCCGGGCCACGTAGCGGATTCCGCCGAGGAGGCTCCGGATCATCGACTCGCCCTCGACCCGGGCCGGGATCGGCTTGCGGGCGATCACCGCCAGGCAGGCCGTCGAGATCGCCAGCAGGACCGCGATGCCCGCGTACGTCAGCGGGATGCCGACGAGCACGATCGCGATGCCACCCACGGCGGGCCCGAGGATCCCGCCGCCCTGGCTGACGCTGCTCAGCATCGAGATGCCTCGGGCCGCCTCGTCGCGCGGCACGACCTGCGCCTCCAATGCCGTCAGTGCCGGGCGCTCGAAGCCGCTCGCGACACCGGTCGCGAAGATCACCGCGAGGATGCCGACCAAGGTCAGCGCGCCCGCCGCCGACAGGGCGGCGAGGACGATCGCACACAGGGTCACGATCCCGCTCGAGATGACGACGATCGTCCGCCGGTCGCGGCGGTCAGCGAGGTGGCCCCCGAGCAGGACCAGGGACAGGGCGGGGATGGCCTCGACGAGCCCGAGCCAGCCGAGCGCCAGCGGGTCGCGGGTGATGTCGTAGGTCTGGAAGGCGACGACGGTCGCGAGGGCGCTGACCGCGAGGGCGTTGGTCGAGCGCGCGCCGAGCAAGGCGCGGAATTCGCGGAGCGCGAACAACGGGCGCGGACGGCTGTCCGTGGAGCGCGCGGGCGGTGGGGAGGGAGCCACCGGCCGATGGTACGCAACGCCGCCGATCTGCCTCGCTCACCGGTCCGGCTCCCCCACCGGTCCGGCTCGGCTGCCGGCCCGGCCGGGACCGGCGGAACCGGAGGCCGCAGCGCGGCGTCTGCCCGCGGAACGCGGCGCCGCCGCGAGCCAAGCACCAGAGTTGTGGGGTCTCGATGTCCGCTCGTCTCACGGGGTTCGCGGCGCTCGCCGCGTCGGTCGTCATCGTCGTCGGCTGCGGGAGCAGCCCCGCCGCGAGCAGCGCATCGCCCGCGTCCACGCCCGGCTCGTCGGCCCCGGCGTCGGCGCCACGATCCGGCCCGCCGTCGGCATCACCGTCGGCATCACCGTCGGCCGCGACGGCCACGGTCCTGCTCAAGGTGACGTCGGAAGGTGGGTTCATCAACCCGTCGGCGAACCTGAATGCGCTGCCGATCGTCGAGGTGCTGAGCGACGGCCGGATCCTGACCGTGGGCCCTGTCGATGCGATCGCACCGGCGCCGCTCCTGCCGACCGTCCAGGTCCGCGCCACGGGCGCCGCCGGCGCCGCCGCCATCCTCGCCGCGATCAGGCAGGCCGGTCTCGATCAGCGGTCGACCGCTGGTCCCGGCATCCCGGGCGACTCCGGAACGGACATCTTCTCGGTCACGGTCGACGGTGAGACCACCGAAACTCGACTCGCCGGCGCGGGGCTCGGCGTCGGGGGTCCGGGCGGCCCGGGCCTCGGAGGCAGCGCGGATCCCGGCAAGGCCGCGGCGTTCGACCTGCTGAACAAGCTCCTCGATCCCGCCGAGACCTGGGGCGGCGGTGCGATCCAGCCGTCGTCGTACGCGCCGACCGGCTATCGCGTGTTCGTCATCCCGGGCGCCCCGAGCGTCGATCCCGCGACGCCCCAGACACCGGTCGCGTGGCCCCTCTCGACCGCGCTTGACGCGTTCGGCACGGCGGCCGCGCCGGATCGCGGGATCGCGGGCCTCCGCCAAGGGGCGGTGCTCGGGCCTGACGCGGTGACGCTCGGGCCGATCCTGGCCAGGGCGACGGTCGAAACCGCCTTCACGTCCGGCGGCAAGAGCTTCACGCTCGCGGTCCGCCCCCTCCTCCCGGACGAGCTGGGCGGCTGACAGCGTGCCACGGGCGGTTCGGGTCGGAAGGACAGCCTGAGCCGATCGGCGCAGAATCCGCCCGTGGGCTGACCCGCAGCCAGGGCCAACGGGCGGGCGCCATCGGAAGGAGCGATTCGACGGAAATGGCCAGGGCCAGGTGACCTCGGAATGAGTCGGCGCGACCGGAACCGCCTGCGAGGGCAGGTACCGAGGCCCGATCCGAATGCCCCTGGTGCGGTTCCCGGCCGCCATGCCGTGTTCGACGAGGACGTCGAGCCGGTCCGCCAGCCGCGGCGCCACCGACCCGGGCCCGAGCTCGGCGGCGCGGTCGGGACCGTCCACGCCCTGCTCCCAGTCCGCTTCTTCTTCGGCGCGACCTTCCTGTACGCCGGCCTCGACAAGCTGATCGACCCGCGCTTCCTCGACCCGTCGAGTCCGGCGTCGATCCAGGCCCAGATGATCATCTTCATCCGGGCATCGCCGATCGCGGCGCTCGTCCGCCTCGGCCAGCCGCTGGCGGTCCCGATCGGGCTCGCGATCGCGATCGCGGAAATCGCGATCGGGCTCGGCGCCCTGACCGGACTCGCCTATCGGGCTGCGGCGTGGGGTGGCGCGATCCTGTCGCTCATCTTCTTCCTCACCGCGTCATGGGCGACCCGCCCGTACTACTACGGGCCGGACCTGCCGTACGCCATCGGCTGGGTCGCCCTGGCCAGCGCCGGCCACGGAGGCTTGTTCGTCTCGCGTCGCCTCCTCGCCTGGGCGGGCGGTCGTGGTTCCGAGCATGCGCTGGATCCTCGCGGTCGGGGCTCGCGCCGGCCGCTGCGTGGCGTGCCGGCCGAGGCGGACGCGACGGACAGCCTTCCACTCCGCGACCGCCGGACGGTGTTGCAGGCCGGCGTGCTCGGGTTCTTCGCCCTGATTGCGGCATCAGTGGCGGTGCCGTTCCGGATCTCCCGCGCCGGAGGGGCGCCCGCGGACGGTGGACCGGACGCCTCGGCCGGTGTCGCGGGTGGCTCGCCCGGCGCGTCGAGCGGCCCGGGACGATCGAGTGCACCACAGCCGTCGGCGGCGCTCGGCGGCCTCGCCGTGGCCCGTGTCGCCGATCTCGCGAAGACCGGAGCGCGGGCGTTCACCGTGCCGTTCTCGGCGCCGGCACCGTTCCCGGCCGGCGATCCGGCGGTCATCGTCAAGCTGGCCGATGGATCCTTCGTCGCCTTCGACGCGGTCTGCACCCACGAAGGCTGCACGGTCCAGTGGGATCGGGTCGATCGGGTCCTGTTGTGTCCATGCCACAGCGCCGCGTTCGACCCGGCCCACGACGCCGCCGTGCTCCAGGGTCCGACGAACCAGCCGCTCGCATCGATTCCGATCGTCGTCGACGCGGCCAGCGGGACGATCTCGCTGCGGGCGTGATCGCGGCGATCCGCGCGGAAGGCTGACGCGACACGGGCTGCGTCGCGCAGCCCTCGGTCAGGTCGCTGGCGGGTGGTCGGTCGTCGCGGCGACCTCGATCGGTGGCGCCGGTTCGAGCGGACCCTGGCCGTGGAGCTCGACGAGGACGGTCCGGCCACCGCGCGGGCCCTGCTGATCGGCGGCAAAGCGGACCTGGCCGGCCAGCGGTTCGCCAGCGCGGGTCGAGCCGTGGAGGACGCCCTCGGTCGAGCCATGGCCGGTCTTCATCAGGACGCGGGCGGTCCATTGCTCGTGGCCGTCGTCGTCCTCCCAGGCGTCGATCGTGCAACTGCCGATCGGCGTCTCGTCGAGGGTGACCTGAAGCAACTCGAAGCGGCGATGCCTGCGAACCACGACTCCACGGTATCAGGCCCGGGCCCGAAGGCGGTCCGGCCGATATCGGCGCTCGACGCAAGCGCCTCCCCGGGTCGGTCGAGGGGGACGCGCATCCGCGCACTCCCTCCCTCGGCAGCCGGCCGCGCTGCTCGACCGATGGGCCGAGGTCCAACCAGGGCTCAGCGCGGCTCGATCCGGAAGACCGGGTGATCGGCCGGGTTCGGCAGGGCCTCGAACGGTTCGCTCGTCCGTTCGCCCATCTGGTCGCGATAGGCCGTGACGACGCGGTCGTGCTCGCCGCCGCTGATCTCCTTCGCCTCGACCGGCTCGCCCGTCCGACCCCTTCGAAGGACGCCCTCGCCGGCGGCGCGCAGGTTGCGGACCCAGTCGGTCTCGCCGTCGGGGGAGACGAGGTAATGCGCCCCGTCGAGCTCCACGGTCGCGACCGGGAGGCTGAGTGGGTGCCCCGTCTCCTCGTCGATGACGGTCAGGGTCGGCCCGCCCAGCCACAGCGGGTGGGTGGGGTCGAGGCGGGTGATCGTCATCGTGGACCCGGGGTGCGTCGGTGCCGGTG
>DATAIW010000375.1:0-3275 GCA_036262455.1 Candidatus Limnocylindrales bacterium
CAGGGGCATGGCGATCCCCTGCGTGTCGGCGATCGCGACGCCGATCCGCTTCTCGCCGAGGTCGAGCCCGAGGATCCGGGTCATGGCGCGCTCGATCCGCTGGCGGGCGCGCGAGACGGTGCCGGACTGGCCGGTCCACCGGTCCGCCGCGGCGACGCCGACGGCGGTGGGCTGGCGCCCCCGCCGCCGTTTACGGCACCGTCCTCGACCGTCACGCTGAGCCGGACGTCGACGCTCGTGACGGTGGCGACCCAGTCGGGCCAGAGCGTCACGGTCGCGTTCCCGAACGGGACGAGGGCGGCCTGCGCCTCGGCGGCGGTCTTGCCCTTCACGAGGCTGCGAAGGGCATTCGCGTCGACGACCGCGACCTGGGTCGCCCGGGCCGTGGCCTGGAAGGTGACCTGGTCGTCCTCGCCGACCGTGCCCGCGCCGACCTCGATGATGACCGAATCGATGATCAACCGGTGATCCTTGGTCACCTGGGCCTCGAGCTGGGCCTGCGCGATCGCCGTGACCGGCCGCGGGTCGACCGCGATCACCGTTCCGTGGGCGCTCAGCCCGAGGTCGAACGTGTCAACCGCCTGGCCGACCAGGGTCTTCGGGTCGAGATCCGGCGTCGACGAGCCGAGAGCCGCAGTCGCCGGAAACAGGGTGGTGTCCGGCGGGGCGTTGGCGCCGGCCGCGACGGACTGGCGGAACGCGGCCTCGAGGTCGTGCTGGAGATCGGCGACGGCCTTGTCCACCTCCGCCTTCGTCACCTGCGGCGTCTCCGTGTGCGTGCCACCGCTCGTTGGATTCGGGTTGGCCACGGCCAGGAACAGCGGACTCTCGCCCGGCGGCACGACCCGGATCGCGTTGGCCGGCACGTTGCCGCCCGTCCCGGGTTGGGCCGCCTGCACCTGGACCGACGCCTGCGACGGGACGGTCGTCGACGGCGGCGTGAACGCGGCACGAGGGACGATCAGCGTCGACAGCGTTCGAAAACGCAGCCCTCCCTCGGTCGAGACGATGCTGCCCGACGGGACGGTGTTGCTCGATGTCGGGTCGTAGTTGGTGAACGTCACCGATCCGGTCGCGGTCGTCTCCTTCACCTTGCTGCCCGTGGTCGTGAACGTCCGGGACGCCTCGACCGGCACGTCGAGCCGGACGGCCGGGATGACGTTGTTCGTTGCGTCGACCTCCGTCGCACCCGGGTCGGCCGAGACGGTCAGCGGAATCGGGCCGATGGCATCGCGGCGCGGCGTGAGCGCGATCGAGGCGGAGGGCAGGAACAGGTACGCCCCGACGGCCAGGACGATGACCGCCAATCCGATCAACCCGATGGCGGCAACGAGGGGGGCCCGGCTGCGGCCGCCGGCCGCTGCCGAGTGATCCAGGTCCATCTCGCCGTCGTCGTCGGTCGCCGGACCGTGTTCGATCTCGCGGGGAGACCGAATGCCGTCGGCGAGGCCCGCCGGGGCGGCCTGGATGATCGTCGCCGACTCGTCGGGCAGCGGGCGCTTTGGGCGCTGCGACTTCCGACCGGGCGCGTCGGCCATCGCGGCGGGCGTCGGCTCGGCGATCGGATCCGTCGCGGCATGGTCACCCATGGCGCGGCCGACCGCAGCCACGGTCTCGCTCGCCACCAGACTGCCGGCAACCGCGGCTGCAGCGCCGGCCGGCCCCACCCCGCTCGGCCCGGACTCGGGGGCCGGCCGGACGAGGGACGACTCGTATTCCGGGACGGAGCCGAACACGGGCAGGCCGGCCGAGGCCGCGAGCGAACGGGCTGCCGCGTCCCCGGACACGATCGAGAGGCGCCGATTGCTGACCAGGGCCTCCCGCGAGAGAAGCCGGAAGTTCATCCGCGACGTCGCGATCCGCGAGCCGTACGGGACGACGAGCGCGACCTTGGTCCCCGGGGCGTTCCGGATCCGCGACGCGGCCGACGTGATCTCGTCGTCGACGTCGAGATAGACGATGCCTTCTGCCATGCCGGCCGAAGCCTAGCCCTTCCTAGACCTTCATCGCGCGGAGAACCCGGCGGAGGGCCGCATCGAGCGGGGCCTCGGTCGTCTGGAGCTCGATCGCCTGGTAGGCGAGGCCGAGCGGCGTGACGTCCTGCTGGTCGACCAGGAGCTCGGTGGCGTCGACGATCGTCTCGATCTGGTCGGGGGCCATGATCGTGACCTCCGGCGGGCGGGCGAACGACAGCCGCTTCCAGAACCGCTCGGCGCGGAGGGCCGCCTCGATCTCCGGCAGTCGCGAGCCGCCGCCGCAGAGGTAGATCCGGCCCGGCAGCAGGTCCCCTGCCCCGAGCTCCTCCATGACCAGCTCGACCCCGGCCGCCCAGACCTCGACATCCTCGCCGATGATCGAGCCGATCTCCTCGCGCCGGTCGACGGGCAGGCCGCGGGCGTAGTCGACCTTGGCCGATTCGGCCCGCGGGAACGGCAGCTCCAGCCGATCGGCGAGGCTCTTGGTGAACGCCCGGCCGCCGAGGGCGAACATCCGGGTCCCCTCGATCCCGCCCTGGCGGACGAGGGCGACGTCGGTCGTCCCGCCACCGACATCGACGAACAGGGCCCCGGCCTGGCGGATGTGGTCGGAGCCGAGCACCCGGGCGACGGCGTACGGCTCGGCCACGATCTCGAGGAGCTCGAGGTCGAGCTGCGAGGCGACCGTCTGGAGCGCACCGAGATGGACCAGCGGGGCGAACGCGTTGAAGATCCCGATCTTGACGTGGCGGCCCTGGAAGCCGACCGGGTTCGACAGGGCGTAACCGTCGATCGAGGCGCCGACGATCGCTGCGTGGACGAGCCGGACGTCGACGTTCGGAAGCCCGGTCTCCCAGGTGATCGAGCGTTCGGCCTCGCGGAGCGCCTCCCGCTGGACCGTATCGATCAGCTTCTGGAGCTCGGCCTCGGTGATCGGGGCATCCGGCCGCTTGCGCTCCTGGCTGTGGTTGGTCGTGAACCCCTTCACGAGCTCGCCGGCGATCCCGATGACGACCTGGCTCGGCCGGAAGCCGGCCATCTCCTCGGCCTCCTGGAGCGCGACCGAGCAGTTGTCCACCACGGCGGCGATATCGGCCACGGTGCCCGAGGACATGTGGCTCAGTCCCTGGCGCTTCCGACCCACGCCGCGGACGGTGCCCTTCCCGTCGTCGCCGATCTCGAACACGAGCGCCTTGGCGAACTCGGTCCCGATGTCGAGGGCCGTGCAGGCGGCCAGCGACTCGCCCTCGTCGCGCTGCCAGAACCGACGGAGGAAGGCCACGGTCAGAGGATCCCGGG
>DATAIW010000376.1:0-2632 GCA_036262455.1 Candidatus Limnocylindrales bacterium
ATCCCAGGGCGGACATCATTCCGCCGAAGTCCGGGATCGCCGAGCTCGAGAATATCCCGCCGCTGCCCGAGCCGGCGCCCGCGAAGTCGCCCGCGAACCCGGCCGCCCCACCGGCCGACGTGCCGTACCAGGTCGGCAGCCACACGGCGCCGGGCGCGACGCGACCGTCGCGCTGGTCGTCGAGCGCCCGGCCGAGGACCGTCTCGATCTCCGCGTGCAGCCCGAGCGCGGTGCTCCAGACGACCGCCTGGTCCGGCGTCTCGAGCCACGGCAGGCCCGCCTCGGCGACGACCTGGTCCATCGATCGTGCCTGGTCCATCGTCTTCTTCAGCGTCCGGCGATAGGCGGCGAGCATCGCCCGGATCATCGCTCCGGGCAGCGAGACCGCCGGCATCGACTGGGCCATCACCCCGACGATGATCGCGCCGACCACGAGCCCGATGCCGATCAGGAGCACGCCGCTGCTCGGGACGTTGACGCCGGCGAGGATCGCGACGACCCCAACGACCCCGGCGATCGCGGCCCGGACCATCCAGCGGGCGACCGCCTTCGACGGTGTCTCCCGGAACCAGCCGCGGGCAACGGCCTCCTCCTCGAGGGCCTTGTTGAAGTCCGGCACCGACGCCCCGAACTTCAGGAGCTCGTCCGGCTCGATGTAGCCGTCGGCGCCGCCGCCGAGACTGGCGAGCTTGTCGCGGACGAGCCGCTCGGCCGGCCCGAGGGCGCGGGCCGCATTGCGGAGCTGGCGCGCCCGGGTCCCCGGATCCGGATCGGCCGGCCGCGTCTCGATCCCGACCTGCTTCTTGAGCCCGAGCAGGTGCGATTCCTGGCGGAACGCCAGTTCGCCCCGGCTGGCGAGATCGAGCAGGGCTGTCGTGAGGGCCCGGCGCGATGATCCGCCGGCAAGGACGAAGACCGCGCCGGCGGGGGTGAGCGCCTCGGGCGGACCGGCCATGTGGATCGACGGGTCGTCGAGATAGACGGGATCGCGGCCGAAGCGTAGCCACGACCAGGCGGCGCTGCCGACGAGGAGGACCGCGAGCAGCGGCGCGACGACGAGCCCGATGACGGCATTGACCTGGCGCGCCTGGTCGAGCGCGCGGGCGTGCTCCGGCGTGGCGGCGTCGTCGACGCGCTGGATCGCGACGAGGACCGCCCCATCGAAATCGCCGGCCTTGATCCGCGGCAGCATGTCGTTCTCGAAGATCGCCTGCTTCTGGGCGTTGTCGAGGAACGTCGCGATGAACCCCGGGCCGCCGTACAGGATCACCTGGCCGTGGACGAGGCCCGGGTACATGTCGAACAGGATGACGAGGCCGTCGTCGAAGCCCTTGCGGCCGACACCCCACTGGTCCATCAGAGCCCGGGCGTCCTGGTCGGCCTGCTCGGTCGTCCGGCCATCCTCCACGACCTGGGTGTAGACGACGACCTGGGCGCCCGTCCGGGTGGCGATCGCGTCGATCGTCTTCTCGGCCGAGGCGATCGTGTCCGGACGGAGGAGACCGGCGTGGTCGTAGACGCCAACGCCCTCGGCGTTGTCGGGGAACGGTGGGCCGGCGGCGACCGCGGGCTGGCCGGACCCCGTGCCGGTGCCGCCCCCGCCGCCAGCCGTCCCGGTGCCGGTGTCGGCGGTCAGGACGGCGGTCGCGATCCTGCTCATCCCGACGAGGAGCGCGCTGTCGAGATCGCAGGTCGTGACGAGCGGCCCGATGTCGGTCTCGACGATGGCGGTCGCGACCGCCGGCGGCAGGGCGCCCGCGGCGAAGTCAGCGGTGCCGTTGAGGGCGATCTGGCCGCCACAGCCAGACGGTTCGATGCCGAAGTACACGACGAGCCCGCCGCCGTCGAGGTTGTCGCCGACGCCCATCGCCAACCGCAGCGTGGTGGCACGGGTCGCCGCATCGGCCGCCGAAAACCCCTCGTCGACCGACTCGGAGACGACCACGATGTCGGCGTCGGCAATCGAGCGGACGGTCCGGGCGAGATTCTCGGCCGATTGCTCGGTGCCCTGGTCGAAGGTTCCCGCCAGGTCGTAGACCGCCTGGTCCGGGATCCGGATGGGCACGTCGCCCGTGGCCGCCGTGGCGACGGCCGGGATCAGCAGGGCCGTGACGAGGCCGATGAACAGCCGTGGCGCGAGGCGACGGGGCACGGGCAGAGCCTAGCGCCTCGGGACTGGCGCGCCCGGCCGCGCCCGCGTGCGATCACCGTGGCTGATCAATTTCGCCACGAATGAGCACGGCCCGATCACCCGCTGGACGCGGATCCGTCGGAGTGGCCAGTGAGTCACGCTCATTCATCCCGAATCTGATCAGCGGCCGTGATCATCGTCCGGCGCGATCAGCCGAGGGCGGCGACCGAGCCTCGGCGCCTGACGAGGACGAGCCGGCCGTCCCCGGTGAGGATCACCTGCGGCGGTCGGGGCCGGCCGTTGTACGTCGACGACAGCGAGGCGGCGTACGCGCCCGCGTCGCGGATCGCAACGAGATCGCCACGTCGGAGTGGTGGCAGGTCGTGCTCGCCGAGGGCGTCGGTCGACTCGCAGATCGGACCGTGGACCGCGACCGGCGGCTCGGGCGGCTCGACCGGGAGGGGGCGGCCATCGATCGTCCGTGGCGGCTCGAGCGCGGGT
>DATAIW010000377.1:0-1544 GCA_036262455.1 Candidatus Limnocylindrales bacterium
CCCGTGGTCGACGTCACGTGCGCGTCCGGACGTGGCCCGTCGTCGGCCGGTCGAAGGCCCGAATCGCCGACACGCACCATCCCGGATGGTGAATGGCAGGCGGATCGGCGCGGCCGGCTGCCGTTTCCTGAGTCGCACCACGCCGGATGGTGAATGGCAGAACTGACGCGCGGCGCTCAGCCCCCGGCCGGCACTTCCGCGTCCAATGGCGAGGCCGGCTCCGGTGCGCCGCTCGGACGCTCTGCGGTCTGGGCCACGAGGACGCCGACGATGATCAGGCCGGCGCCGATCAGCTGGATGGGTGCCAGGGTCTCGTGCAGGGCGATCCAGGCGAGCGTCACGATGATCAACGGCTCGACTGTGCTCACGAGGGCCGCCTGGGCCGCCCCGATCCGGCGCGAGCCCGCGTAGAACGTCTGGATCGCGAGGAACGTCCCGGCGAACCCGATCGCGGCCAGATACGGCCACGCGTCGCCCGGGATCTCGCTCGGGAGGTACGGCCGGCCTGTCGCCAGCGCACCCCCGACGAACATGACCGCCGTCGCGGTGATCATCAGGGCGCTCGCAGCCGCGGCGTCGTCGACCCGACCCGCACCGCCGCTCTCGGGCGCGAGATGCTCGGACCGTTCGCCCGCCAGCCTCGCCGACAGGACGATCCAACCGGCGTAGATCAGCGGCGATGCGAGGATGAGGGCGATCCCGCCGATCGGTGGCGGTGTGCGGAGATCGATCCCGCCGAGGGCAAGGACGACGCCGACGAGGGCGATCCCGAGCGCGACCCACGGGCGTCTGCCCGCCAGGCGCGTGGCGTAGCGGACCGACAGGATGGCCACGATCGCCGGGTAGAGGTAGACAAGCACGCCGGCGAGCGACGCGGGGACCGTCTCGAGGCCGGCGTAGTAGGTCGCCGCGTTGCCGGTGTACCAGACCCCGAGACCGATCGCGACGAGGGCCGGACGGCGGCCGAGCCTGCGGACAGCCGCGCGCCGTGCCGGCGAGACGAGAAGCCACGCCCAGGCGAGCGCCGCTCCGATCGTGAATCGCCAGGCGAGGAGCTGGAGCCAGTCGAGACCGGTCGCGTAGATCGGCTTCGAGAGAACCGTGCCCGAGCCGAACCCGGCGGCCGAGATGACGATGAGGACGAGGCCCACGGCCCGGCGGCGATCCACCGCCGGAGGCTAGCAGCCAGCGTCGGGAGACGACCGACCGTCGCGCGACCCGGCGGTCGGGTCAGCTCGCCGGCGTCCCCTCCCCGGAGTCGACGACCACGGCATCCTGGGCGTCCGGATCGGCGACGTCGCTCGTTACGGCGATGGCGTCGATGGCGCGCTCGCGGGCCTCGGACTCGACCCCGGTCGCTTCGGTGACCGGCTCTCCGTTGCCCGTCGCCGGGATCGTCGTCGCATGCTCGGTGCCGGTCGCGCCGCCGCCATCGCGGAACGCTCCGGTCGGGTCACTCTCGCGCTCGTCCATGGTCGATCTCCTTGTCGCGGGCTGGCGGGGGAGCATGCACCCGGGGCAGTTGCGCCGGATCGGGCGACGGC
>DATAIW010000378.1:0-6883 GCA_036262455.1 Candidatus Limnocylindrales bacterium
GCGACAGGTCAGCCGGTTGCGACAGGTCAGCCGGTTGCGACAGGTCAGCGGGGGTCGTCAGGTTGACGGTGGGTGCCAGGTCGGCGGTGGGTGCCAGGGCGGGCGCCGCGTCGATGTCCGCAGGATGCGCCACCGACTCACTTGCGAGGTCGGCGGTCGGCGCCAGATCGGCCGCACTCAGGGCTTTGTCATCGGCGGCGGTCGGCGGGATCTCGGCGACGACCTTCTCGGGCATCGTGAGGCTGGGCGACGCGTCTTCGCCGTCTTGCTGCGGGCCGGCGTCGTCGATCACGATCGGGACTCCGGGCCACGCCCCTGAGCGTGACACAAGAGGCAGGGTTCGTCGCCCGACACCACGGGATGACGTTGCGATCGGGCCTTGAATCCATCCGGCCCGTGACAGGTGACGCAGGCCGGCAGGTCAACGAGTGGATGGAGGACGACCGGCGGTCGCCGCGAGATCCCGGTGTGCGGGTCATGGCACTGCAGGCACTCCGGGACGTAATGGCCGGCGAGGTTGATCTGAAGAAGGTCGGCAGGACGCCCGATCACGGTCGTGTGGCAGCGGATGCAGACGCTGTCGGTCGGCAGCGCCGGCCCCGTTGTCGATGAGGTCTGGTCCTGGCCGGGCAGCGCGTGCCCGAGCAGGGCTCCATGACAGCTTTCGCAGCCGATGCCGGCGTGCCGCGCGGACGCCGCCCTGGCGCTCTCGACCTGATGACATTGCGAGCAGAGTCCGGCGCCCGCGAAGGTCCGATCGAGGCCCGCCCACGTCCGGGCGTTGCCGTCGGGGTGGATCACGGACTCGACGTATGGCGACCAGGCCATCGCAGCACCGACGAGGAAAACGACGGCCAGCAGTCCGGACCCGGCGACGATCCCGGCGAGAGCGAGGGCCGCTCCCCGGCGGGTCGTCGGTCGGACGCTCTGCCACAGACGCGCCGACGCGAGCAGGACACGGCCCGGGGCGAGCCGTGCGCCGATGTGTCGAAGCGAGTCCGTGCGGTTCACGGTCAGCCCTCGGGCCTTCGAGCGGATCGCCGGATCCTGGCTCGCCTGGTCCTGGCTCGCCAGCTGCTGGCTCGCCTCGTCGGCGCTCGCACGGGCAACAGCCCGGTCGCGGATCGCCTGGTCCGAGCTCGGGTCGGCAGCGAACCGGTCGGACCGACGTCGACGTCGATCGCCCCCGTGCCGCCGGGATCGATGCCGCCCAGACCGTTCGCCGGCAGGACATCCTCGCTGTGGCAGCGAGAGCAGTACGGGCGCTGATGGCAATAGGCGCAAGCCGCGTTGCCGCTGATCCGGATCACCGCCGCATGGTTCAGGAGCATTTCGTCGTGCTTCACGGTGATGGCGCCGGTCTTGTGGCAGTTCTCGCAGTAGTCCTTGGCGTGGCATTGGCCGCACGATTGGCCGCCGGGATCGATGCTCGTTGCGACGTTCCGGTGATCGAAGACCCACAACCGGTCGTCATGAGTGTCGGGCGGCTTGCCGAACGGGATGCTCGCGACGCCAGGGCCGAGCTGCGGGAAGGTGTGGCACGTGTCGCAGGTCGCCGGGATGACCTCCTTCGTCGCCGCCCCGTTCCTGACCAGGTAGTGGCCGCCGTCGTGGCAGCGGAAGCAACCCGGGAAATCGGTATGGCCCAGGTTGTCCGGATAGGTCTTGGCGCTGACCTTCATGTCCGGCATCGCGACGAGGCGATAGAGCCGCTGGAGCTCGGTGACCGCCGCGGCGATCTCCGGCGCCTGGCGATTGGCGACATCGGGGTAATGCAAGGTGTAGAAGCCGCGCAATGACGCGATCGCGGCGTCGGCGGCTTCGACCGTCGGATAGTCCGCGACGAGCAGGCTCATCCCCTCTCGCTTCAGGAACGGGAGGGTGATGTCGAGCCGGCCGGTGCTGAGCGCCTGGTCGATCCCCTTGCGCGGGTTCGGGATCGGATGACCGGCCCGGTTGTGGCACTCGAGGCAGTCCATCCGGCGCGGCGCTCGCTCGGCGATGACCCGCTTGATGTCGGGCTTGACGTCGGCGCTGTCGCGGATCTGGTCCTGGGACAGGAATTCCTCGACCGTGCCGTTGGGGCGGGCGACCCGGACATAGTCGATCTTCTGGCTGTTCTGGTCCGCGGCCACGAACTCGACGTCCTGGAGGACGTGCCAGTGAACGCTGCGATTGACGTCGAACGTGTCGCCGCCGCCGGGCCGGATCATCAGCCCGATGAACTCGCGGGTATTGCCCTCGTCTTCCGCGTAGCCGGTCGTCGTCACGACCGCCGATGCGGCCAGGCGGTCCTTGGAGTGGCAGCGAATGCACGACACGGAGACCGGCGGCAGGTTCGAGTGGTCGGGCGGCGGCACGGGCTTCGGGTAGAGGCCGGTGACCACCTGGATCAGCTGCTTGGTGCCGTTGAGCTTGGCCTTGACCCAGCCGCCGACGCCCGGTTCGACGTGGCACTCGGCGCAGGCGACATCGCGATGCGGTCCGGCCTCGTAGGCGGCGAGCTCGGGGCCCATCTGGTGGCACCGTCCGCAGAAGTCGGCGGTCTCGGTCCAGCCGATGGCCGCGGAGGCACCGAAGGTCAGTCCGGCGCCGATCCCGCCAAGGACGAGGAGGAGGGCGACGATCCCGCCTCGGCTTCGTGGCATCCGCAGGCGCCGGAACCGACGGCGCCCGTGCGGGGCCGCGGTGGGGGGCTCGGCGGATGGCCCCGGAGCGACGTCAGTCGCCGGAAGCGCGGGCGCCGCGGCCGTGGTGGTCGGATCCCCTCGCGACGCGTCCGGCGACAGCTCGGGGGTCGGCATCGGTCAGTTCGCGATCTCGGTGATCGACCTGGCCATGTCGTCGGGTGTGAGCCGGCCCAGGCGCACGACCTGGATGATCCCTTCCGGGTCGACGAAGAAGTGGGTGGGGTAGCCGAGCAGGCGGTAGCCGTCGGCGATCCGCTGGTCCGGGTCGAGGACCATCGCGAACGTGAAGCCGTTCTTGGCGGCGAACGTCGTGACGTTCGTGGAGTCGTCATTGACCCAGACCGTCAGGATCGCGAGGTTCTTTGCCTGATTGGCGAGGTACGCGGCCTCCACGTCGGCGGCTTCTGCCCGACAGTCCGGGCACCATGTCGCCCCGAAGGACAACCAGAGCGGCCGACCGGCGAAGTCCGACAGCTTGACCGTCTTGCCGTCGGGCGTCCGGGCCTCGAAGTCCGGGACCTTCTCGCCGGCCTGCGGTGGAGCACCGCTCGTGATGCCCGACGGTGTGAACCCGCCCGCGGCCGCGGGCCGATCGATCAGGAACGCGGTGACCCCGATCGCGACCGCGGTCACCGCCACGACGAGCGCGGTCCGAGTCCGGGCGCCAAGGAGAAGGCGCCCCGGCCTGGGTCCGATGCTGTCGTTCATGTCACGCCTCCGACGTGGCCCGACCCTACTGGGCGAGCCCGGCGTAGCTGTGCAGCCCGCCGAAGTAGAGGTTGCCGAAGTAGGTGAAGAGCGTGGCCGCGAAGCCGAGCATCAGGAGCCACGCGGCTCGCTTGGCCCGCCAGCCGCGGACGACGCGGGCGTGGAGATAGGTCGCGTAGATGAGCCACGTCAGGAGCGACGCGGTCTCCTTCGGATCCCAGCTCCAGTACTTGCCCCACGCCACCTCGGCCCAGACGGCCCCGAGGATGACGGTCAGGGTCAGGAACGGGAAGCCGACGACGATCGCGCGGTAGCCGATCTCCTCGAGGATCTTGGGCTTCGGCAGGCCCCAGCGGCCCTGCTCGGGCTGGACGAGGTAGAGAAGCGCCGCTCCGAAGCCGACCGTGAAGGAGCCGTAGGCGACGATCGCGACCGCCACGTGGATCGTGAGGAGGAGGTTGTTCTGGAGGGCCGGGACCAGCGGTTCGATGGTCGAGGGGATCGTGACCGCGTAGAGCATGAGCCCGAGGGCGACCGGCATGGCCACGACCGCGAGGATCCGCTGGCTGTAGCGCCGCTCGAACCAGTAGTAGGCGACGAGGATGCCCCACGCGAACGCGATGGAGAACTCGTACATGTTGGCGAACGGGCCGTGGCCGGTGGCGATGGTCCGGAAGATCAGCGAGACCGTCAGCGTTACCATCGCGAGCCAGCCGATGATCGTGCCGTAGCGGCCGAGCTCCGAGGTATACGGTCCGCTCGCGAAGGTCACCGTGCTCGATGCCCCGCCTGGGCCACCGGCCGTCCGGAGCATTCCGGCTCGCAGGCCGGAGACGGCGTACGCGAGGTAGATCAGGCTCGCCAGGCCGAGGCACAGGGCCGCGGCGACGAACGTGTACTCCGACATCTTGAACATGACGTGGATTCCCTTCCTTGCTAGGTCCGCGCGGGCGCGTGCAGCACCGCGCGCAGGTCGTTGACGAGTTCGGTGAATTCGATGCCGGCCGTGGTGTCTTTTCGGCCGATCGAGCCCACGAGGAGCGTGGCGCCACCGTCGGGTCGCGGGGCGATCCGGCCCCACAGCCGGCGGTGCGGGAACATCAAGACGAGGACGAAGCCGCCGAAGAGAAGGAGCGATCCGAGCCAGATCAGCGGTGCGCCGGGATCGCGCGAGATCGCCAGGCCGGTGAACTTCTCCTCGCGCTGGAACGTGAACGTGACGCCGCCGACCGTCGTGGCCACGCCCTGGTCGATGGTCTTGCGCTCGACCAGCGTGCCGGCGCCGTCGGCCTGGTAGATCTCCACGAGGAGCTGTCCCGGCCGCACGACGGTGTCATTGCCACCGCTCGTGCCGGCCACCCAGGCGACCTTGCCGGTGCCCGGCAGATCCAGCGTGCCGATGGCGCGATCGCTGTCGTCGGCGCTCCAGGCCAGGGGAACTCCACCGCTGAAGAGCGGCGAGCCGCCGTCCGCGGTGGCGCTCAGGATCACCGCCGGTCCGAAGAACGACTGGAAGAAGCTGATCCCGTCGTAGCGCAGCGGGTCGTTGACCCGGATCGTGTGGCGGGCGACCTCGGTCCCATCCTCGAACAGGACGACCTGGCTCGCGTAATCGAGGGGCATCCCCGTCGCGGGGTCGTAGCTGTCGCGGAAGGCGTCCAGACGGATCGACAGGCCGGTCGCCGACGGCACCGTCAGGGTGCTGCCTTCGGCGATCGTGAAGTCCGGATTCTGGAAGCCAAGGGCGCCGCCGATCATCGCTCCGGCCAGGATCACGACGAACGCGAGGTGGCCGACGAGCGATCCGAACGGGCCCCAGCGGTTCCGATCCGCGTAGAGATGCATCGTCCCGTCGTTGTGGACCAGGGTCCGGAAGCGCCGCTTGCCAAGGACCGTCCGGACGGCCGCCAGGGCCTCGTCAGCGGATCGATGGACGACCATCGCCTCGTGCTGTGGCGCATGCTCGAAGAAGGCCTCGCCGACGTCGACCGTCGGCTTGGTCGCGGTCCGCCAGACCGCCGGCGTGCGGTGCGCCGTGCAGGCCGTGATGCTCGCGACCAGGAGGCCGCCGACGAGCCGGAACCACAGCGAGTTGAAGATGTTGAACACCTGGAGGGCGTCGAACACGTCGGTGAAGGCGCCGTACTTCGGGCGCACCTGGGCGATCCAGGCGGCTTTGGCGTTGGCGTCGGCGAGCACGCCCGCCGGGGCCTGCATGACAAGCGCTCCGACGAACGACAGGGCCGCCGCGATGAGGGTCAGGGCGATGGCGAACCGCATCGATGTCAGGCCGTGCCAGAGGCCATCGAGGATCCCGTCCAGCAGCCCGGCCGAGGCCGCGCCGGCGGGGATCGCACCGGTGATCCGGGCGTCCCCCGGGGCTGAGCTGGTCTGCAGCGTCTGAGCCATGGTTCCCTTCCTCACAAGCCGAACGGCGAGGTGACCTGCGCCAGCCGGCCGAGCAGGTTGGTGATCATCAGGAGTCCGATGGCGACCAGCAGGAGGCCGGTCAACCGGGAAACCGCCTGGTGGTGGCGGCCGACCCAGCCGAGTCGCTGCGCCACCGCGTCGGCGCCGAGTGCCACGGCGAGGAACGGGACGGCCAGGCCTGCGGCGTAGGCGATCAGTAGGGCGGTCCCCTCACCGACACTGGCGCTCGCCGAGGCGAGCCCGATGATCCCGCCGAGGATCGGCCCGATGCACGGGCTCCACCCGGCGGCGAACAACGCGCCGAAGGCGGCCGACCGGCCGTAGGACGGCTGCGCGGCGAGTCGGACACCCCCGCTGCCGAGGCCGCCCATCACCGGCATCGCCCGCGTGTCGCTCCAGAGAAGCCGGACGTTGATGACGCCCGCGGTCTGGAGGCCGAGGAAGACCAGGAGGCCTCCGCCGAGCTGGTGAAGGATCCGGGCATTCCCGGCCAGGACGTACCCGACGAGGCCGATCGACGCCCAGAAGGCGACGAAGACGAGCGAGAAGCCGAGCACGAACGACAGCCCGTGAGCGAGCGCCGGCCGGCGGTCGGGCCGGCCGTCCGGGCGGACGCTCCCGCCCGTCGTCCCGACCATGTAGCTGACATAGGCCGGGATCAGCGGCAGGCAGCACGGCGAGGCGAACGACAGGATCCCGCCGCCGAAGGCGATCAGGAGGCCGACGATCGTCAGGCCGGTCATGGCCTGGCGCTCCCGCTCGGGACCGCCGGCGGAGCGGCGGGGGAGCTGCTCGAGCCGACGCCGGGCGAGGCCTGGGCCGCGATCGCGTCGAGGTGATCCTGGACGTTCTTCGCGACGTCCGAGCCCGGATCGAGCTGGACGACGAGCTCCCACTCGCGCTTGACGCTGACGAGATCGTTGAGGTTGAGGTACAGTAACCCGAGGTCGTAGTGCGCCTCGACGGACTTCGGGTCGATGGCGACGACCTTCTTCCAGGCCGCCTCGGCAGCGGTCGAGTCCCCGCCGTTGAAGGCCGCCGCGCCGAGTCCGAGG
>DATAIW010000379.1:0-1568 GCA_036262455.1 Candidatus Limnocylindrales bacterium
TCGGGCGGACCGGGCGGGTCTGGCGGGTCTGGCGAATCGGGCGGGTCTGGCGCGTCCATCGGGTCGACGGACGTCGGTCGTGCCGCGGTCGGGTCCGCGTCGAGCGCACGATTCGACTGGTCGGCGAGTGTAGCGTACGGCGGCTCGCCGCCAGCGGCGCCCGCATCCGCGCCCGGTCCCGCCAGTGCCGACGCCCGCTGCCGTCGCCGACGGCGGCGAAGAAGAACGAGGGCGAGGACGAGGAGGATCACCGCCACCACCACGCCCGCGATCGCCGCGATCAACCGGCCGCGCCCGACTTCGACCGCGCCATCGATCAGGGCCGTCACGGCCGCCGCCCGTGCCCCGGCGTCGGCGTCGCCCGCACTGAACGCCGACCGGGCGGCGGCGAGGACGATCTCGGGCGTCGTCCCGAGCAGGCCGAGCGCGACGAGCGGGGCCCGCGGCGCCGCGACCGCCACAGTCGCCGTGGCCAGGGCTCGGACCGCGGCCGTTTCGCTGTCGGCGACGTGGTTCGCGTCGTCCAATGAGTCGCGAGCCCCCTGGTAGGCGGTTCGCAGGTCGGCCGGCGGCGTGACACCGAGCGGCACGGCGATCGCCGCGATCTGGTCACGACGCGCGAGCAGCGCGATCGCCTCGGCGATCCGCGTCGTGGCGGCGGGGAAATCCCAGTCGCTCATCCGGCCGCGGACGTAGTACGGCGCCTGCCAGTCGCCGCCAGCGCGGGCGAGCGCCGCGTACGCGGTCCGGGCAGAGGCCCGTTCGTCGAGCATCCCGGCCTGGGCATCGGTCACGACCCAGCGCCGGAAGACGTCATCGGCCTTCGCCGAACGACCGAGCTCGTCGAGCAGGTCGAGCAGTCGCCGCCAGTCGTTCGACCCGCCGACAACCTCCGGCTCGCCGCTCCCGACATAGGCGATCTGGTGGTCCTCGGCGGCCGTGAGGACGTGCTGCATCCCGGGGTCGCCGACCTCCCGGACGATGGATCGGATGACCGTCCACGATGCGTCGTAGCCGTATTGCTCGCGGGCGTCCGTCTCCGCGTCGGTGATCCGGCCCGGGTGAACCCAGTCGACGAGCCGAACGGCGGCCTTGTCGGTCGGGCTGACGTCGCCGGGCGTGACACTCGGGCTCCCGATCCCATCGAGCGCCTTCGCCGCGTACGTATCGGCGAAGCCCTCGTTGATCCAGCGCCCGTCGAACAGGTCGCCGTTGAACCAGGCGTGGGAGGCTTCGTGGAGGATCGTGAGATCGTCGAGGTCCTCGCTGATCTCGATCTTGTCCTCGCCCTGGAGGAACACGCCGGCATAGCCCTCGAGCAGCGGGGTGTGGACCTCGAAGATCGACAGGTCGCCGGTGACCGGCCAGTTCAGCCCGGTCTGCTCGACGAGCTCGGGCAGCCCGGTGGTGAGCAACGCGCTGACGCGCTTCTGCCAGGCGGCGTCTTCTGGCCACGCCCGGATGACGATGTGCTCGCCGCCGCTCAGGTCGACCCGTTCGTTGGTGAGGGCGCTCTCGCGGTCCGCGTTGACGACGAGGTACCAGCTCCCGACATCGCTGATCCCGGT
>DATAIW010000380.1:0-8256 GCA_036262455.1 Candidatus Limnocylindrales bacterium
CCAGGCCGTGCCGGTCACCTCGAGTCTGGATCCGTCGATCGTGAGGGAGCCATTCGCGACCATCGACGTCCGCGAGTAGTAGTACGACGAGCCGCCGGCACCGAAGTCGATCCAGCCGTTCGTGTTGTGGAGTGCCGCCGGCTTCGCCGAGGTCAGCCCGAGCCCGAGCCCGAGCCCGCCCGGGCTGCCTGCCGCAGCGGCTTCCCCGGGCGAGAAGTCCGCGTGCAGGATGTCCGTGCCGCCGCTGCCGGACATCGTCCACGGCGTCCCGCCCGCCAGGTCCGCGACGGCAAGACTGAAGGTGCCACCGCTCCCGAGCCGGTCGACCTGCGGCCCGATCTCCGTCCGTTGGGCGTAGTGAAAGGCGTTGCCGATCTCATCGGTGATCGCGAGGTGCGAGGCCCACGTCACGGGGAACCCGCCTCGCTCCGCCCGGAAGATCACGTCCTCGAACCCGAAGCGGCGGCCATCCGCCGTGTGGAGATGGCCCGTGTAGTACCACCACTCGGTCAGGCGGTCGTGCGGCGCATCGTCGCGGGGCAGGGCGATCGCCTGCGGGTCGGCGACCGCCGAGGGCGCCGGCGTGAGGGCGGGCGGCGCCGGATGCGGTGCGGCCGGATTGGCGAGGATCGGCGCTCCGGCGGTTGTGCACCCCGCGAGCAGGGGGCCGGCGATGAGGGCGAGGGCGATCAGGCCTACGATCCCCGCCGTCTCGATCTTCGGCACCCGCCGGAGGGCGGCCGGCAGCCACCAGTTCCAGTGCCCGAGGAGCCGCATCGTGGCCGGCACGAGGAGCGCCCGGACGACGGTCGCGTCGAGGGCCACCGCGAGCGCCATGCCGAGGCCGAGCGCCTTGATCAGGACGATGTCGGCGAAGGCGAAGGAGCCGGCGACCACAACGACGATCAGCGCCGCCGAGGTGACGATCCGGCCGCTTCGCTCGAGGCCCCGAGCCACGGCCTCCTGGTTGTCGCCGGTCCGGTCCCACTGCTCCTTCATCCGCGTCAGGAGGAACACCTCGTAGTCCATCGACAGCCCGAAGAGGACGCAGAACAGGATGACCGGCTGGGTCGTCTCGACGAACCCGAGCGGCTGGAAACCGAGCAGCGCCGAGAGGTTGCCGTCCTGGAAGATCCAGACGAGCGCGCCGAAGCTCGCGACGATCGAGAGCGTGTTCATCACGAGCGCCTTGGCCGGCAGCACGACCGAGCGCAGGAGCATGAACAGGACGAGATAGGTCGTGACGACGATGAAGAGCCCTGTCCGCGGGAAGTCCTGGGCCACCCGACCGACGACGTCGCTGACGTCTGCCGCGCCGCCGCCGACGAGGACGGTCATCCCGGCCGGCGGCGCGAGCGGGCCCGCCGGGTCGCGCAGGGCGGTGACCAGCGAGCGGCCCTCGTCGCGATTGGGGCCGAACGGCGTCGTGATCGTGAACGCGGTGAGGTTGCCGTTGGTCGTGGCTGCGAGGGCGGTTGCGACGAACCGGTCGCGCGGCCCGTTCGGGTCGGCGTAGAGCAGCTGGTACTGGTCCTTGCGGAGACGCGGGTCGACATCGACGAACGAGTCGATCCGGCGGATCCGCGGATCGGCCGCAAGCCGCCGCGAGTAGTCGTAGAGCGCCGCGACGTTGTCGGTCGACGTCGCCGCGCCAGCAGTCCGGATCGCGAGGACGATCGGCGCGAACTCGCCTTCGCCGAACGCGTTCGCCAGGCGATCGAAGGCGGCCCGCGACGGGACGCTGGCCGGCAGGATCGTCGAGTCCGGGGCGTTGAACCGGACGTGCAGGAAGGGCGAGCCGAGCACCAGGAGGACCCCGAGCGTCGGGACGAGAACGGCCACCGGGTGGCGCATCACCCGGCGGGCCAGCCGTGCCCACGGTCCGTTCGGGTCGTCGCGTGGGATCACCCGGCGGATCGCGAGGGCGTCGATCCGCGGTCCGACGATCGCCAGCAGGGCAGGCAGCAGCGTGAGGGCCGACGACGCGGCGAGCAGGACGACGATCGCGCCCGCGATCCCGACGGAGCGAAGGATCATGAACTCGAACAGGACGAGGCCGATCAGCCCGAGGAGCACGGTCAGACCCGAGAAGAACACGGCTCGCCCGGCCGTCTCGACCGTCGCCTCGACGGCGCCGGCCACCCGCTCGGCCGGTGGATCGGCAGCCCGGGCCGCCATCTCCTCGCGGAAGCGGCTCGTCATCAGGAGCGAGTAGTCCACCCCGAGACCGAGCCCGAGCAGCGTTGCGAGGTTGAGGACGAAGATGCTCATCGGGGTCACGCTTCCGACGAGGAAGATCGCCGCCAGGGCGACCACGACCGCCGCCCCGCCGACGATGAGCGGCAGCGCGGCCGCCGCGACCGAGCCGAACACGAGCAGGAGGGCGAGCGCGGCCAGCGGCAGCGACACGACCTCGCTCCGGCGGAGGTCGGATTCCGAGACCGATTGGACGTCGCCGTAGAAGGCCGGGCCGCCGGCCAGCTGGACCTCGAGCCCGGCGGGCTGGGCAAGCCGCTCACGGATCCCGGGCAGTGCGGCGGGCGAATCGTCGGGCGCGATCGACATGAACACGATGTCGTAGGCGGTGTGGCCGTCGGTCGAGACCTGGCGCGGGCTCAGGGTGTGCGGCAGGATCCGGACAACGTACGGGGCCTCCGGGACGTGCTGGATGGCAGCGGCCGCCGCGGCCTCGAACGGCGGCGTTCCGGCCGTTCCGACAGCGCTGTGGTAGACGACGACGACCGCCGACGGCGGGCTCGCCAGCTCGGCCTGGAGGAGCGCCTTCGCCCGCGCCGACTCGAGATCGTCGAGGATGAAACCGCCGGCGCGGAGGACGCCGACCACGCGCGGAGCGAGGGGGATCGCGACGAGGAGGATGACCGCCCAGACCAGGACGATCGCCCACCGGCGGCGGACGGCGAACCGGCCGAGACGAGCGAAGGGATCGGAGGCGGACCGACGCTCGGCCCGCTGACCGGTCCCTCGTCGCGAGCGTTCGTCGCCGGGTTCGCGGGGCACGGACGGACCGATACGTCCTTTTGGGGAGGTCGACATGCGTGCGCTCATGCTATACAGACAACCGGATCACGCATCCCGTGTGGGAGCTGGGCGGGCGCCCGACGGAGAGATGACCATCGACGCCTCAGAGCGCGATCCGCGCGCACGCGCTGGATCGACCGACGCGACCGGGGACTGGGCTGCCATCTCGGCATGGGCCCGGGATCTCGCCGCACGCATCGGCAGCGAGCAGCCGACCCAGCACATCGCGATCTTCGTCCCCGACGACGATGGCGGGCGACTCCGCCTGGCCGCCCAGGTCTGGGGTGCCGGCGAGGACACCGGTGAGGTGATCGTCGGCCAATGGCTCGTGCCCCTCGAGGGCTCGGTCTGCGGTCGGGTCTTTCGGACCGGGCTGGCGGCCCTCTGCGCCGACGTCGGGATGGACCCCGACTACCGCGCCTTCCCGGGCGGGCGGACGCGATCATCCCTGACCGTCCCGGTCGGTCCGCCCGACGGGGTCGCGGCGGTCATCAATCTCGAGGCGCCGTGGGTCGGGGCGTTCTCGATCCGTGACTACGAGCGGATGACCGAAGAGGCCGCCGCGGCATACGCATCGTTCCCCGTCCGGCGCGTCGCCTGACCGACGGCCAGCCCCCGCGTCCGAGGCTTCCCGAGATCCGGACGCGCACGCCGAGGCCCTGACCGCGCCCGGCCATCTGTTAGCATCTGCCGGCACGTCCGCCAGCCACAGCGAGGCCCCCGGTGCAGCTGTTCACGATCTTCTTCTCGCGACCCGTCGAGTTCGGCGTTGCCACCGCGATCACCGTCCTGATGCTGGTGATCCTGCTGCGGGCGGCGATCTCGTCGGAGGGTCCGTCGGGCCTCGGCCGGTTCATGGCACGGCCCACGTCGAAGTTCGTTTTCGGCTTCCTGTTCCTCGCCTGGGCCGTCGTGTTCGGGATCGGCCTCCAGCTCGTTCCGCACGAGGGGGCCAACTCGCCCTACGGCGGTCTCGGCCTGGTCGCGATGTTCAGCGGTTTCTTCATCATGATGGGCTTCATCTGGTCGGTGATCGGCGAGTAGCGCGAGCCTGACCGGGCGTGCGATCACGACCCGGCCACGCGACCTGGATGGTACGGTCCTCGCGGAGTCCGCCTCTGGTGCGGGCGAGAGGGGAGCACGCCGATGACCACGAGCCGCCTCCGTTCGACGAGCCACCGCCCGACCGCACGCCGCGGCACGATCCGGGCGGCCGCCACGGCGATCGCATCGGCCGCGATCCTGCTGGCCGGGGTCCTACCGACATCCGTGGCCGCTGCGGGCGACCTGACCCCGCCGACCGGCAGCGTCGAGTACTGGACAATCGACGCCGACACGCAGCTCGCCGAATTCCGCTTCCATTACACGGATCCGGAGAGCGGCCTCGACCACATCACCGTCGTGTGCGACGGCTCCGCTCCGATCACGATCCCGTACTCGGCCACCGTCCTGTGGGCGATCCACGATGGAACCGGCGGGTGCACGACCGCCTACGGCGATCACGACGTGTGGATCGAAGTCTTCAACGGAGACGGCCTCGGAGCCCCCGGCACGGGTTTCACCGTCACGAACGGCCCGAGCCTGCATCTCACGGTCTCCACCGCGGTCACCGGCCACCCGATCACGATCACGCCCGTCTTCCCGTCCGACTTCACGGTCCCCGCCGGCGACGGCTGCCGCTGGGAGTTCCGATGGGGCACCAACCGGGCGCTCGATCAGGGTTTCGCGGACGAGACGTTCGGCGGCCTGCTCTTCGATGTTCGTGCCTCCGACGGCGGCTGTGGTCCATGGACGTTCACGTTGCCGTGGGTCCCTTACCGCCAGTTCGACGTGCGGGTCGACGTCTTCCACCAGGATCCCGACGGCGGGTTCGTGGAGGGTCCGGGTGCGCAGCACCGATTCACGGCGGCGGCCGACGGCACGGACCGCCGAGTCCTGACCTCGAACCTGCCGATCGCGCAGGTGTTGCCGAGCACGTACACACCGATCGTCGGGACGCCGGTCACGTACACGCGCTACCTCGTCGGTGGGGCCACCGTGTGCTGCAACGCCAACTGGGTGGCCCGCCTCGGCAACGGCGAGAACCCGATCGTCTGGACCCAGAACGGCGGATCGACGTTCACCTTCACGCCATCCGCGACGGGGAACCTGCTCGTGAGCTGGGCACGCGAAGGCTCGACCGGCCTCGTGCTGTCCGGCTACTACGACCCGCCGGTCCGCTACCGCGACACGACGGCACCGGTCGCGACCGCGCCTCGTGAGCGGATCCGCCCGATGGCGGCCAGCGAGACTGTCCCGATTGCGATCGAGTGGGGCGGGACGGATCGCGGCTGGGGCATCGCCTCCTTCCAGCTCCAGCGGAGCCTGAACGGCGGCGGCTGGATCTCGGTGACGCTGCCGAGCGTGACCGCCACGTCCGTCGGCATCAACGGGGTCGTTGGCACGACGCTGCGCTTCCGGGTCCGGGCCAAGGACAAGGCCGGCAATGTCGGCAGTTGGGTCTACGGTTCGACGTTCCGGGTCAGCCGCGTCTCCGACGCGAGCACGACGATTCGCTACTCCACCGGCTGGACGGCGACCGCCCGCCCCGGCGCATACGGCGGGATGCTCCACGCGACGGCCGGCGCGGGTGCGGCGATGAGCTACACGTTCTTCGGACGGGACGTGGCCTGGATCGCGTCGCGCGGCCCCGACTACGGCCGGGCGAAGATCTACCTCGACGGCGCGTACATCGGGAGCATCGACCTGTTCGCGACCTCGCCCGAGGCGCGCCGGATCGTGTTCGCCCGTCACTGGACGAGCGTCGGGACGCACACCCTCCGGATCGTCAACGTGGCGACGAGCGGCCGGCCCTGGATCGACGTCGACGGGTTCGCTGTCCTCCGCTGACATTCGAAACGCAGGCAACAGGACGCGGCTGTTCTCGAGACCTGGATCGCCGGACTGCCCGACGCCCTGCTCGACCCTGCCGAGGCGGCCGACATCGCGCTCACCGATCCCCGCTTGACCGCGGTGCTCGCGAGCCGCGATCTCCGGAACGGCAACGAGGGGGTGCTGCGGTTCGATCCGCGCACGGGCACCTATCAGGTCGGGATGTTGGAGTCGGGCAGCCTGCCGGTGTCGCGGGCTCACCTCGTGCTCGTGAACGCGCGGACCGGCGACATCGTCGGGTTCGTCGAGCGGGACTGGGACTACGCCGTCGACGGCTTCCCGTCGGCCCGGGCCGGGACTTCCGGCCCTCTGGACCGCCCGTGACGCGCCGCGCTATGATCCGCTGACTTGCAGACTGCATAGACTTTATGCGTTCGCCGCGCTCGAGTGGCCGGCGACGCGCACCAGGAGGCCGCCCGAGTTGGACGCCGACGAGATCAAGACCGCGGTTGCCCGCCAGGCTGCCGAGCGCGCCGCCGCCGAGCTGCCGTTCGTCAATCGGCGCGACCCCGCCCAGATGCTCGGGCCCGACGGCCGTCCCGCCGTCAGCCGCCGCGCGCCGATCTGGGAGGACGTCCCGGACGAGAAGTGGAACGACTGGCGCTGGCAGCTGAGCCATCGAGTCAACGATCTCGAGGAGATCGAGCAGATCCTCAACCTGACCGAGGATGAGCGTGAGGGCCTGTCGGCGAAGGACAAGTTCCGGGTCGACATCACGCCGTACTTCATCTCGCTCATCGACCCCGACGACCCGAACGATCCGATCCGCCGCCAGGTGATCCCGCTCGGGCGGGAGCAGCAGGCCTTCACCGCGATGATGGAGGACTCGCTCGCCGAGGACCGCCACTCGCCGGTCCCGGGCCTCGTCCATCGCTACCCGGATCGCGTCCTGATGCTCGTCACCACCCAGTGCGCGAGCTACTGCCGCTACTGCACCCGGAGCCGGATCGTCGGCGACCCGACCCAGAACTTCAACCGCAAGGACCACGAGGCCCAGCTCGACTACCTCCGCCGGACCCCGCAGGTCCGCGACGTCCTGATCAGCGGCGGCGACGGCCTGACCCTCGCCCCGAAGCTGTTCGAGTCGATCCTGCGCGGCCTCCGCGAGATCCCCCACATCGAGATCATCCGGATCGGTTCGCGCGTGCCGGTCTTCCTGCCGCAGCGGATCGACGACGAGCTCTGCGCGATGCTCGAGAAGTACCACCCGCTCTGGATCAACCTCCATTTCAACCACCCGAACGAGATCACCCCGGAGGTGTCGCGCGCGGTCGACAAGCTGACGAAGGCCGGCCTGCCGGTCGGCAACCAGAGCGTCCTGCTCGCCGGCGTCAACGACTGCGTCCACATCCAGCGCTCGCTCGTCCACAAGCTCGTCGAGAACCGGATCCGGCCGTACTACCTCTATCAGTGCGACCTGGTCGAGGGCTCCGGTCACTTCCGGACGCCCGTCGGCAAGGGCCTCGAGATCATGGAGGGGCTGCGCGGCCACACCTCGGGCTACGCGGTTCCGACCTACGTGATCGACGCGCCCGGCGGTGGCGGCAAGATCCCGGTCATGCCGAACTACCTGATCAGCTACAGCGATCACAAGGTCGTGCTCCGGAATTACGAGGGCTACATCACGACCTACGAGGAGCCGCCGACCTACGAACGCCACGACGAGGCGGCCTGCTCCTATTGCCAGAGTCAGCGCTCCGAGCCCGGCCAGTCGGGCGTGCTGGGCCTGCTCCAGGGCGAGCGGATGTGGATCGAGCCGGCCGGCTTCGAACTGACCCACAGCCGCGGCAACACCCAGGCCCACCGCCTCCAGGACCCGGCAAAATGGGTGCCGTTCGGGGTCGGGGCGATCGAGGGCCAGGCGACCCGTCCGCTCCGCGTCCTCGAGGCCGGCGAGCACTTGCTCGACGACTTCGATCGGGCGGCGACCGAGACCAACGCCGGAATCGTCGAGCCGGGCGATCTCGAGTCGGAGGAGGAGCGGGCCGCCCACGCCCGTGACGCCGCCCCGGCCTACTCCCCCGGGGAGGAGCCGCGCCCGCGCGACGGCGAGCCGACCGGGTCGGCCCACGGCGAACTCCTCTAGGCGTCGCCAGCACCGGGCTCCCGGCGGGCGCGCTGAAAGGTTGCCAGTGCCTCCGCCTGCCGACCGCTCCGGTACTGGGCGAGCATCAGCTGCCGCCAGAGGCGTTCCCGGAACGGCTCTTCGCGCACAAGTTCCTCGATCTCGACGATCAGGCCGGCGGTCGATCCGGCGTCGAGGTCGTGGTCGATCCGGTCTTCGAT
>DATAIW010000381.1:0-5832 GCA_036262455.1 Candidatus Limnocylindrales bacterium
GCCGCGGTCCTGCTGATCACGCGGATCCGGGCCGCAGTGGAGGCCCGCCGACCGCGCCCGATCGCGCAGCTCATCGGGCTCGGCGTGGTCCTCGGCCTGGCCGCCCTGACCCGCAACGAGGCGGCCTGGCTGGCCCTCGCCTGGGTCGCCTTCGCCTGGCTGCTGCCGGTCGCGCGGCGCGAGCGGATCGTCCTGATCGCCGTGCCGGCCGTCGTCGCCCTCGCGATCTTCGCGCCCTGGATGATCCGCGACTGGCTCGCGTTCGGCAGCCCTCTGCCGGGCCAGGCCCTGACGAACGCCCTGTCGATCGACGGGACCGACATCTTCGCCTGGAGCGACCCGCCGACCGTGGGCCGCTATTTGGCGGTCGGGGCCGGCCGGCTGGTCGATATGCGGGTCATCGGCATCGAGCACAACCTGTTCGAGGTCCTGCTCCTGCCGGGTGCGCCACTCTCGGTCATCGGTGCCGTGGCCCTGCCGTGGATGCTCCGGACGCGGGCCCTCCAGCCGCTTGTGGCGGTCTCGGTGGCGATCTTCCTCGTGACGAGCCTGCTCTTCCCGGTCTCGACGACATGGGGCACGTTCCTTCACGCCGCGGGCGCCGTCCACGTGCTGCTGATGATCTCGGCCCTGCTCGCGCTCGACCGGCTGATCGTCGCGATCGGCCGCCGCCGCGGCTGGACCCGGCCCGTCGCCTGGCTCGCCCCGGCGCTGACGGTCTCGGGCGCCCTGCTCTTCTCCGCCGTCCTGTTGCCGAGCTTCGGCGCCGGCTCCGTCTCGACCGAGCGGACCTTCGAGGCGCTCGATCGCCAGATGACCGCCGCGGGCCTGCCGATCGACGGACCCGGCCCGGTGATCACCGACGCGCCGATCTGGCTGCCGTACGTCGCCGGGGGCACCGCGCTCGCGCTGCCGTTCGAGCCGGCGGCCAGCGTCCTCGACCTCGCCAACCGGTTCCGCTCGACGACGGTCATCGTCCTCAGCCGCGACCACCCGTTCGGGGCGACCCTCGCGGCCGGCGGGCCAGCCACCGAATGCTTCGTGCCGGTCGACATCGGCGTGCCCGCCGATCCCGTCGCGGCGACGGCCCTGACCGGCGTGCGGGTCTTCCGCGTCGTCTGCCCATGACCGGCCCGTATACTCCGGGGCGAATGGACGCGGCCAGGTCCAGTGACGACATCCGAACCGTCCGCGACGTGCGGATCGACGGTCTCCGCGCGGAAGCGTCGGAGGCGGTCGGTTACAGCGCGAACACGCTCAGGACCGTCAGCCAGCGCTACCGGACCACCTACGCCGACGAGTTCTCCCGCTGGCAGGCGCTCCGCGACGAGCTCGACGCGATCGAACGCGGCCGACCCGAGTCCCACGGCCACCGGCCCGATTACGAGGATCGCGGCCCGGACGAGGCGGCCATCAGCGCGGCTGAGGCCGGCGCCGAGGATGCCCGGGTCCGTGCCCTGCGGAGCGACGTCGACACGGTCGGTCGCGAGCTCGGCCGCCAGCAGACCGAGCTCGCCAAGCTCGAGATCGCGTTGCGCAGCCTCGAGACGACCTGGCTCTTCCTCGAACGCGGCGATGCGAGCCTGATCAGCGACGGTGAGCACGTTCCGACCGACGTCCAGATGCGGATCGTCGAGGCCCAGGAGTCGGAGCGCTCGCGCCTCGCCCAGGAGGTCCACGACGGCCCGGCCCAGACGCTCTCGAACGCGATCTTCCAGGTCGAGTACATCGAGCGCGTGATCGAGACCGACCTGCGCGCAGCCCGGACGGAGCTGCGCTTCCTGCGCGACCTGCTCCGCCGCGAGCTCGGCTCGGTCCGGACGTTCATCAGCCAGCTCCGGCCGCCGGTCCTCGACGAGCTCGGCCTCGACGGCGCGATCTCGGACGCCATCGGCCGGACCACGGCGCTCACGGGGCTGGCCATCAGCTCCGACCTGACCGCCTCCCCGGATCGGCTGACCGGCACCCAGCAGACGGTCGTCCTGCGCATCCTGCAGGAAGCACTGCAGAATGTACGCAAGCACGGCGCGGCCTCGGCCGTCACGGTCGCGAGCGCGATCGACGGTGGCGACTGGGTCCTGACGGTCCGCGACGATGGTCGCGGGTTCGATGTCGGAGCGGTCGCGGCTCGTGGTCGACGCAACTTCGGACTGCAATTCATGCGAGAGCGCGCGGAACTGATCAGTGCCGCCTTCGAGGTGCATTCACGACCGGACGGGGGGACCCTCGTCCGGCTCGCGATCCCGGTGGGAGCAGAGGAGACCAGCTCATGAGCTATTCGGGACAGGAACGTCGCCGAGGTGGACCGGATCGACGGGCCGACGGCGAGCGGACGCGGATCCTGATCGTCGACGACCATGCCCTTTTCCGCGTCGGGATCGCCAACATCCTCGGGCGCGAGTCCGACTTCGAGGTCGTCGGCGAGGCGGACGACAGCCGGACGGCGATCGATCGGGCGCTCGAGACGTCGCCGGACATCATCCTGATGGACCTCTCGCTGCCGCCCCCCGGCGGGATCGAGACGACCCAGCGGATCAAGCGCGAGCTGCCCTCGACCGGGATCATCGTCCTCGCCGCAACGGAGGACGAGGACGCCCTGTTCGACTCGATCAAGGCAGGCGCCGCGGCGTTCATCCTCAAGGACGTCGGCCCGGACGATCTCGTCACGATCATCCGCCGGGTCGTCAACGGCGAGTACTTGATCAACGACAAGGTCTTCTCCAAGCCGGCCGTCGCGTCGCGGGTTCTCAAGGAGTTCCGTGAGCTCGCGGTCTACGGTCAGGAGGCCGCCCCGATCTTCGCGCCGCTCTCGCCGCGCGAGGTCGAGATCCTCGACAACATCGCCCAGGGCATGACCAACAAGCAGGTCGCCTACGCCCTCTCGATCAGTGAGCAGACCGTCAAGAACCATATGAGCTCGATCCTGCGCAAGCTGTCGGTCAACGACCGGACCCAGGCCGTCGTCTACGCGATGCGCCAGGGCTGGATCCGGATGCCAGAGGACTGATCGGCCGCCGTGTCCTCATCCCAACGCAATTCCACCGCCGCCTCCACCGGCGGCGGTGGTGACCTGGCCGCCCGGCTTGGCACGGAGATCGCGGCGCTCGACAGTGAGCTGACCGAGATCGAGATGCTCGTCGCCCAGGCCCAGTCCGAGGCGACCCGCCACGAGCAGCGGCGGGTCCAGACGACCGAGAAGCTGGCGACGGGCGTCAACCTGCCGCCGGCGGACCTCGTCGCCCTCAACACCCAGCTCGTGTCGCTGACCCGGCGGGCGGCCGTCATGGAGGCCCAGGTCGAGGTGCTCGAGGGCAAGCGCAAGACGCTGGCCCGCTTTCGCGACAGCCTGATCGACATTGCCGAGGCTTTCGGGGCGGCGCTGCCGGTGGAGGGCAGCGGGTCCGGCGGGTCCGCGGGGTCCGGCGGGTCCGGCGGCCCTGGCGGGTCCGGCGGGCACACGGCGCCGCGCCTGACCGCCGGCGAAGGCACCGGCTCGCCGATGTCGCGGATCGTTCTCAACGCCCAGGAGGACCTCCGCCGCGAGATCGCCCGGGCGATGCACGACGGACCGGCGCAGAGCCTCACGAACATCGTCCTCCAGGCGCAGATCGTCGAACGATTGCTCGGCCGCGATCCCGACGGGGCCCACGGCGAGCTGCGGCTCCTGGTCTCGATGGTCCAGCAGACCCTCGAGGCGACGAAGAGCTTCATCTTCGACGTCCGCCCGATGGTCCTCGACGATCTCGGCCTCGTCCCGACGCTCCGGCGGGCGGCGCGCGAGCGGGGGCGGCGAGCCGGGATCTCGGTCGAGTTCGACTCGGTCGGGGCGGATCGGCGGATCGACGTCGATCTCGAGAGCAGCCTCTTCCGGATCATCGACGAGGCCCTGACGGGTTACCTCTCGGGGCGGCCCGACCGGATCGCGATCCGCCTCGACTGGTCCGAGGATGCCGTCGAGGCCCGCGTCAACGCCGAGCGCGACCCGACCAAGCAGATGGCCGACGCGGACCACGAGGTCGCCGAGGCGGTCAAGGCCGTCGCCGCAACCGACAAGGACCTGCCGCCCGCACTCGAGTCGATGATGGCGGACCGGAAGGAGCGGGCGGAGGCCAGGTCGGTCGCGGCGCGCGAGGCGGCGATCGTCGCTCTGCCGGTCTCGACGTGGCGGGAGATCCAGCAGCGGGCGACCACGACGGGGATCGTCGCCGAGCTGAGCGACGGCGGCGGGACCCTCCATGTCCGGGTGGACCTCGAGACGGTCGGTGGTGCTGACGAAGCGTCCTGACCGCGCGCTCGTTGCCGGCGGCCTCGCCTGGGCGCGCGCCGGCCGCGCCCTGAACGACCGGCGCGGCCAGGGCGTCGTCGAATACGGGCTGATCCTGTCGTTGTCGGCCGGCCTGGCCGTGATCCTGCTCGTCTTCTTCGGCGGAACGCTGAGCGCCGTCCTGAAGGCAGTCGGCGACGCCATCGACGCCGCCTCCTGAGGGGCTGTCGCGCCTTCGCGGCCGATCGCGGCGTTGACCCCTGCGGTCCTCGCTCACGGGCATCCGAGCCTGCTCGCTGCGGTCCTCGGGGTCGCCTTGCGCTCGACCAGGCATGCGCGACGAACGCAGTCGCGTGGCGATGGGCGGGTTGTCGCGCCTTCGCGACGAACGCCACCGGCCGAGCAAGCCGGACCCGACCGCCTGCGCTCAGGCGAGGCTCGCCTGTTGTCGCACGGACGGCGCCCGATTTCTTGCGCTCAGGCGACGCTCGCCTCGGGCGAGCGTCCTGGCGGATGGGCTGAGCGTGGCGTGCTCGCGACCAAGCACCGATCTCGCGTGCAACAGGCGACGCTCGCCTGGGCGCAAAGGAAACGACCGACGCCGGTCAAGCTCACCGCGCAGCCGCGCGACGTGGGACGCACGATCAGGTGGCCTTCTCGGCGGGCGCGTTGCGTGGGGCGCACGTGTCGGGGGTTCGATGGCCGGTCGAGCGCGGAGATCGAGCGGTTCGTTGTGCCCGGCGAAACGAAACGCGCGGGCACGGGCGGCGATGCCCCTCGACGGGGTCGGATGTTGCGCCGGCCGAAGGGGAACGACCGCTCGGCCTGGTCTGGCTCGCGAAACCGTGCGACGTGTGCGTCCGGCGCAACGCGTTGGCGGGATCTTGCGTGGGATGCACGATCGTGACGGGATGGCTTCCGCGACGGCCCGGGGAGGCGGAGGATCGGCGATGGTGCGCATCCGGTCCGCGTCTGCACCGGTCCGTCAGAGGCTTGTCATTGGTACGAATAGGCTAGTGCAGTTCCCGGGGCCTCTCTGCAAAGATGACGCAGCCCTCACTCGGGGGTGGGTACTCATCCAGGAGGCAGCCGCATGGCGCTTATTCACCAGTTCCTCGCCTCGTTCCGCCGGGACGAGGAAGGCCAGGGTCTCGCGGAGTACGCGTTGATCCTCGCCCTCATCGCGATCGTTGCGATCATCGCCCTCATCTTCCTGGGCGGCCAGGTCAGCAAGATCCTCAGCACGGTCGGCAGCTCGGTCTAGTCCGGAGAGCCACCGGCTCAAGCAACGAAGGGGCCGTTGGACAGACTGTCCAGCGGCCTCTTTGCTTCCGCAGGACGTTCAGCTCGGGCCGCGCTTTGCGCACCGTGCACGTCACGCTACGATAGGGGTCGATCCACGACCGGGGGCACGGGTCGCCGATCAGATCGAGCACAGGCATCGGCCGAGTGCTCATGAGCAAAGGAGGGCGTCAGCCCAATGTCCATTCTTCACACGGTCTTCGCCTCGCTTCGTCGGGACGAGGAAGGCCAGGGTCTCGCGGAGTACGCGTTGATCCTCGCCCTCA
>DATAIW010000382.1:0-2189 GCA_036262455.1 Candidatus Limnocylindrales bacterium
GGGATGTTCCCGTTCATCAGGCTCAGGGTGAGCGCGGCGATGACGACGAGCGCGACCACCGCGACGATCGGTCCGACGAAGCCCGAAACCGGGCCGATGCCGTACGGGTCGCGCGGTGCCCGCGGCGTCCGGGCCGGCGCCCCGTTGCGGGTCACGAGGCGACCGGGAGCGCCAGGCTCCCCGTCACGGCCGGGGTGCCGTCGACCGCCCGGGCGTCGAGCTTCCAGGCGGCGTCGTGGAGGCCGCTGCTCGCCACATCCCGGATGTCGAGCTGGAGCGACTCGTAGCCGCCGAACGTCCGGCTGGTCAGGCGAGCGACGACGTCGACGCGATCCCCGTCATGCACGGTCTCGGCGAGGTCCGGTCGCCCGAAGGCGATCCCGTCGAGGACGTCGAGGCGGCGGCGGAGGGTGAGCTGGGTGTGGCCGCCGCTGGCGGCGCGGACGCGGGTCACGGTCAGACCCTGGACGATCAGGAGCGGCTCGGGGTTGCCCTGGCCGCACGGGTCGAGGCGACGCAGGTCGCGATGGAGCGCGTAGTCGACCTCGAGGGCCGGCAGGGCGAAGTCGATCGCCAGCGGCAGGCGCGGGTCGTTCGGGATCGCACGCGCGGCGAGCGCGTCGAACGTGGCGATGAACTCCGGCCACCGCCCGGCCTCGATCTCGAAGCCGGCGGCGCCGGCGTGGCCGCCGTGGCGCAGGAAGATCGGACCGCACGCGTCGAGGGTGGCAGCGATGTCGAGCCGGCCGTCGCTCCGGCACGACGCCCGGATCGTGTCGCCGAGGTCGGCCCCGACGATCGCCGGCCGGCCATGGTCGTCGACGAGCCTGGACGCGACGAGGCCGACGATGCCGACCGGCCACGGCCCGCGGACGATCGTCGCGTGGATCGCGACCGGGTCCGCCGGCGCCTCGGCCGCGAGTCCACCGGTCCCTGCGATCGACGCCGGATCGATGGCCGCGATCGCCGCCCGCGCCTCGCCCATCGCCTGACTCGTCAGGTCGCGCCGCGTGCGGTTGGCGGTCTCGAGCTCCGCGGCAAGGCGATCTGCCTCCTCGCGGTCGTCGGTCATGAGCAGGGCGGCGGCGGCCGCGGACTCCCCCACCCGACCGGCCGCATTGATCCGCGGCGCGACAGCGAACGAGAGGGTCTCGATGTCGACCGCCGACGGCACGACGGAGGCGGCGGCGAGGAGGGCCGCGATCCCGGGCCGCGGCCGGGCCGCGATCCGGGCCAGCCCGAGCCGGACGATCGCCCGCGTCTCGCCGAGGATCGGGACGAGGTCGGCGATGCTGCCGATCGTCGCCAGGTCGCACAGTTCGAGCGCCGCGGCCGGGCCGCCCGGTTCGTCGGCGAGGAGCAGCTGGGCGAGCTTGAACGCCACGCCGCTGCCGGCCAGGCGCCGCTCCGGGTAGCGGCTGTCGGCCCGCTGCGGGTTGACGACCGCCAGCGCCACCGGGAGGACCGGTGGCAGGCGATGGTGGTCGGTGACGAGGACGTCGATGCCGGACGCTCGCGCGGCGGCGATCTCGGGCAGGCTCGTCGAGCCGCAATCGACCGTGACGATGAGCGTGACGCCGGCCTCGCGAGCCGCGTCGAGGGCCTTGTCGGACAGTCCGTGGCCCTCGTCGAGCCGGCTCGGAACGTACGGCAGCGGGTCCATGCCCCAGGCGCGGAGGGCACGGACGAGGATCGCCAGGCCCGTCAGGCCGTCGGCATCGAAGTCGCCGAAGACCATCACCTTCTCGCCATCGGATCGTGCCGCGCGCAGGCGAGTCAGGAACGCCTCGGCATCGGGCAGCAGGCGGGGATCGTGGAGCGCGGTCATCGGCTCGGCGAAGAAGGCGTCCAGCTCGTCCACGGTCGTCAGCCCGCGGCCGGCCAGGAGCCCGATCGCGCGCAGGCCGAGTCCGAGACGGGCGCCGGCCTCGAGGAGATCGACGGTCGGGGTGACGGCCTCGGCGACCCGCCAGGCGAAGCGCGGTTCGATCACCCGATCAGGATGCCACGGGTCGGTCACCTGCGGGTCGTCGTTCGCTGCACGGCGGCTTCACGCCCGCTCACCGGGCCCTGCACGGCGACTTCACGCCGGCTGACGTGCGGCGCACAGCACCTTCACGCGGAGCCACCACGACCCGGCGCGGCCGATCAGGAGACGGCGCGGCGCGGCCGGGGAGCTCGTGACGAAC
>DATAIW010000383.1:0-6234 GCA_036262455.1 Candidatus Limnocylindrales bacterium
CCGACGTTGTGGAGGTAGATCTGGTCGAAGCCGAGATCGAGGAATCGCTGGATCTGGGCCCGGTGCTGGTCCGGGTCGGACGAGATCAGCAGCCGGCCGTCGAAGTCCTCGGGCCGGACGAGCTTCGCCATCTGCTCGAAGTCGAGCGGGCTCCGGATGTCCTGCTTGGGGAACTTCATGCCGCCGTTGGGCCACTCGAGCAGCGCGTTGGCCATCGCCTCCTCGTCGGTCGGCGCCCAGGAGAGGTGGAGCTGGAGGATGTACCTGAAGTCGGCAGGGTCCTTGCCGGCGTCGCGGCAGCCCTCCTCGCACTTGGCCCGGATCATCTCGAGCTTCGACTCCGGCGCGCCGACGGTGATCAGCCCCTCGGCGTACTGGCCGGTCTTCTTCGCGGTGACCGGCCCGGCGGTCGCGATGTAGATCGGCGGCGCCTCGTCGGGCATCGTCCACAGCCGGGTCGACTCGAGCTTGAAGAACTTGCCTTCGTGCTTGACGTCCTTGTCGCGGCTGCCGAAGAGCTTCTTGATGATCTCGATCGCCTCGAACATCCGGGCGATCCGCTCGGGCGTCTCGGGCCAGTAGCCGGCCACGATGTGCTCGTTGAGCGCCTCGCCGCTGCCGAGCCCGAGCCAGTGCCGGCCGGGGTACATCGCGGCCAGGGTCGCGGAGGCCTGGGCGATGATCGCCGGGTGCATCCGGAATGACGGGCACGCCACACCGGGTCCGACATCGCCCTTCGTCCGCTCGCCGATCGCGGTCATCACGTTCCAGACGAATGCGGCTTCGCCCTGTTGGGGGACCCACGGCTGGAAGTGGTCGGCGGCCATGACGCCGGTGAAGCCATGCTGCTCCGCGTCGGCCGAGTAGCCGACCACCTCCTGCGGCGCGAACTGCTCGAGCATCGCGGCGTAGCCGATCTTCGGTGAGGCCATCGTCAGTCCTCCAGGTGGTCGTGGACGCCGTCGATGGCGATACGGAAGGTGATCCGCGGCTGTGACCGGAACGTGGCGATGCTCGACGCGGTCGGGCCGTCGGGGTAGTAGCGGTGGGCGAGAGCGACGATGTCCTCGCGGGCCCGCTCCACATCGTCGTCGATCGCGTCGACGCGGCCGGTCAGCCCGAGCCAGGTGTAGCCGTCGGGCGCGGTGATCGCGAGTGCGACGCGTCCATCCCGTGCGAGGTTCGCCGGCCAACGCCGTCCGGCCCGGCTGTTCAGCAGGATCCGACCATCGTCCTCGAGGCGGTACCAGATCACGGCCTGGCGGGGCGCTCCGTCGGGGTCGACGGACGCGAGGGCGCAGAACAGCGGCTGGTCGAGGAAGGCCCGGAGGCGGTCATCGAGAAGGGCGTGGCCGGTCCTCGTGGGTTGGGCAGGCTCCATCGCTCGATGGTACGCGAGGTCGCCGGAGCAGGCCGCCGAGGCCGGTCGGAACCGTGGTCAGGCCGGCCGGTCCGCCGGGAAGGACCGCCGTCCAGATCGGGGATGGACCTCGCGAACCCGACGCCCGATCGCGAGACGGGCAGCGTCGAGGCGGAGGGTGTCCATCACCCGCGGTTCTGCGGGCTCGGCGGCCGGCTTGCCGATCAGATAGCCCTGTCCGAGATCGACCCCGAGGGTCGTCAGCATCGCGAGGTCGGCCCGCCGCTCGATGCCCTCGGCGAGGAGCCGCGCGCCGATCCGGCCGCCGAACGAGACGAAGGCCTCGACGAGTGCCTGCTTGGCGTCGTCGCGAGCGATGCCCGATGCGATCTCCCGGTCGATCTTGATCACCGACGGTCGCAGGGCGGCGATCAGGCTGAAGCTTGCATAGCCCGCGCCGGCGTCGTCGATCGCGAACCCGAACCCGAGGCGGCGGAAGGCCTTGACCTGTTTCACGAGCGGTCCGACCTCGGAGACCGCCTGCTGTTCGGTACATTCGAGGGTGATCTGGCGCGGGTCGAGCCCGGCGTCCTTGACCCGCGTCGCGAAGGCGGTTGCCTCGAACTGGCCGTCGAGCAGGCTGGCCGGGGTGAAGTTGATGGCCACGTGGATGGCGGGCAGGTTCGCCGCGCGGCGGGCCGCCTGGAGCGCGCCGACCCGACCGAGGATGATCCGGACGATGAACCCGTCGAGCTCGATCGTCCGGCCCGTGTCGACCGCCGCCTGGACCACCGAGCTGATCGACGTCTGGAGCCCGGGCATCTGCGGACGGAAGAGGCACTCGTATTCGACGAGCCGGCCCGAGCCAAGCTCGACGATCGGCTGGAACGCGACCGCGTGGACGTTCTTGAGCGTGAAGAAGTAGTCGAGCATCTTCGACTGAATCATCTGGCTCGATTGGGCCATCCCGATCCGCTCGGCGAGGCCCGACTGCTGGACGGCCGACGACAACGCGACGAGATGGCGTTCGCCCTCGGGCAGGGCCGGATCGAGGCTGACGAGGCCGTAGGCCGGAGAATGGACGGCCGACGCGATCTCGGCGGCACGGGCGTCGGTCAGGTCGCCGGCCGCGCCGATGACGACGATCCCCGCATCGAGCTCATACGAGCGACAGTCGGGCAGCGCCACGAGCAGCCGATGGGCGAAGCGGACATCGCGTGACCACAGGAGCCGCTGGTCGCCGTCGTGAGGTTTCGTCCCGAGAAGGAATCGCACCAGGGTCCCTGTGTTCCAGAGTCGCGCGCGCGCCGGGGCGAACGCCCCGGTCGTCTCCGCGCTGATCGTACGCCCGGGTGTCGGCGCATCGGACCCACCGACGGTCCGGGTTCGACGTAGTCCGGAAGTCCCGGGTCCGGGTCGGCGACCTCAGGCGAGCCGCTCACCGGCCCGGACCGGGAGATCGAGTCGGTTCGCCGGCGGCGCCAGGGGGCACGCCCACTGGGGGTCGAATGCGCACGACGGCTGGAAGGAAAAGTTGAAGTCGAGGATCAGGGTGCCGGCCGCCCGGTCGCCGCCGAGGTCGGCGCTCTTCGCCGTGTCGAGCAGGTAGCGCCCGGCGCCGTAGGTTTCGGCCCCGTTGGTCGCGTCGCGGAACGGCAGGAACAGGCCGCCGGCGTAGCCCTCCATCCAGTACAGCTCGAGCCGGCGCGGACCGGCGCGGAACGGGATCGTCACCGCCCCGAAGCGGCGGAACGCCATGGCCCCGCCGGCGCTGACGGGCAGGTCGATCGCGAGGCTCGCGCCCGAGCCGAAGTCGAGCCGGCTGACACGGACTGGGTCCGGGTCGGCCGCACCATCCCGTTGCGGCTGCTCGAGCGCCTCGACGGCGAGCTCGAAGCGGAGCGACGGGTCATGGCCGAAGTGCTGCGCCCGGAACGTCGCCCGCCGGTCCGCCGGCAGGGGCGACTGCGGGTGGTCGCGATAGAGGCCTTCGCGGACCGCGCGCCAGTGGTCGAGGGCTGCCGCGGGATCAGTCTCCGCGAGCCGGCGCACATCGGCGTAGAGGCTGCTGATCGATCGGCGCCAATCGGCGAGGGTCAGCGTCGCCGCGATCCCGCCGGGCGTGGCATCGCTCACCGCTCGAGATCGCCGGGAGCGCCGGCCACGGGCCGACTCAGGCCTTTCGTCGGAACGAACGGAGGAGGATCAGCCCGCCGATCACGATCAGGACGACCGGCCAGAGGCTGCCCCACCGGATCCGCGGCAGGGCGATGCCCAGCGTTCCGTCGAGGAAGTACCAGGCGCCGATCGCGATCAGGACCAGCCCGACCACGATCGTGAAGGTGCCGGACCGGCGGTCGCGATGCCGCTCGCGGTCGGCGCGTGGCGGGAACCAGGCCGGCTCACGCCAGCCACTGTCGGCTGGTCGGTCGGGATCGGCCCGGAGCGCGGGCCGGGAGTCCGGCGAGGGCGGGGCCGCGGCGGCGGGCGAGGGCGCCGGCGAGGGCACGGGCGCCGCCGAAGGCGCGACCGGAGCCGCCGGGTCCGGGCTCGCATGCGGCTGGGTCTCGTCGATCGGGGCGGTCATCGGCAGGCTCCTCTGGCGCGGGACATCGTAGCCGGGTCGGGATCGCGCCGGCCAGCCGCGGACGGCCGTCGCCCGATCAGGCGTGCGACAATGCCCGCCGAACGACGACGGCGGATGGACCGCCGTTCCCCGGGATCCGGACCGTGTCGCGCGGCGCGCGGTCGACGGTCCTCGGGCACGAATCAGCACGAAGTGAGGAGGCAGGCGACGGTGGTGGCGGACACAGCGGAGATCGGCGTCTTCGGGGGCTCCGGCTTCTACTCCCTCCTCGACGACGTCCGCGAGATCAAGGTCGACACGCCCTACGGCCCGCCATCGGACTCGTTCTTCCTCGCGACCGTCGGCGGTCGGAACGTCGCTTTCCTGCCCCGTCACGGCCGGCGTCACACGATCCCGCCCCACAGGATCAACTACCGGGCAAACGTCTGGGCGATGCGCTCGCTCGGGGTCAAGGCGGTCATCTCGCCGTGCGCCGCCGGATCGCTGCAGCGCCACGTCAAGCCCGGCGACTTCGTCCTGTGCGACCAGTTCGTCGACCGGACGTACGGCCGTGAGGGAACCTTCTTCGACGGCCCGATCGTGACCCACGTCTCGTCGGCCGAGATCTACGACCCGGAGCTCCGGCGCGTCGCCGCGGAGGTCATCCGCGAGCACGGGATCTCGTTCCACGAGCGCGGCACGATCGTGATCATCAACGGGCCCCGCTTCTCGACCCGGGCCGAGTCGAAGTGGTTCAGCGACGCCGGCTGGGAGGTCATCTCGATGACCCAGTATCCCGAGGCGTACCTGTGCCGCGAGCTGGGCATGGCGGTCGTCAACATCGCCCTGATCACCGATTACGACGCGGGCGTCCTGGAGGGCACCGAGGCCGTCGACGCGCGCTCGGTCCTCGAGGTCTTCTCGCAGAACGCCGAGCGGATCCAGAAGGTCGTGCTCGACATGATCGGGCGCTTCCCGGCCGATCTCGACGCGCTCGGCGCGCGGGCCGCCCTCGAGCACACCCGCGGCGACGGCCATGCGACCTCGCCCGACGACATCCGCCTGTTCGAGACGGGGCTCTAGCCGCAACGTGGATCTGGTCGCCAGCCGCTCGACCCGCGACCCGTCGGCGCCGGCCCCTGCCGCGCCGGTATCTGGCCAGATACTCACCACCAGACTCTTCGGCCTTGTTTGGGTCCCGAATCGCGCCGCAGTTAGCCGTCGGCTGCTAACGGGAGGCTTCATCGATGGCAAATCGGTAGACAGATCCGGCTCAGGAGTCCCCCGAGGAATATCCGGCCAAGAAGCGGGGGTCGGTAGCGGCCGCGACGCCGCGATCCGCCGCGGGGTCCTGGTCACGGACGCCGGCGCGACCGACCGATGACCGAGCGACTGCCGATCGGGGTCTCGATCCGCGCGATCCGGGCGGAGCCGGGCTGGTGGCTCGAGAGCGCCCGCCGGCTCGACGACGCGGGTTACGCCGGGGTCTGGTCGTGGGACCACTTCATGGGCCGCGGCAAGGTCGGCGCTCCGGTCGTCGAGAGCTGGACGATCCTGGCGATGGCCGCCGCGACGACGAGCCGGGTCACCGTCGGCACGTTCGTCGCCAACGTCATGAATCGCCACCCGGCCCTCCTTGCCCGGATGGCGTCGACCCTCCAGATCGCCAGCGGTGGACGACTCGTCCTCGGGATCGGGATCGGCGGGGCGCCGAAGGAGCACGCGGCCTACGGAATGGACTTCCCGGAGGCGCCCGAGCGGGTGGCCCGGCTGGAGGAGGCGGTCGCCGTCCTCCGCGCGTTGTGGACCGGCGGCCCGGTCACCCGTGCCTCCGCGTACTACCCACTCGCCGACGCCACCGCCTTCCCCGTCCCGGACCCGCCGCCGCCGATCATCATCGGCGGTGAGACGCCCGCCGGGGCCCGGCTCGCCGGTCGGCTCGGGGACGGCTGGTCGACCTTCGACGACAACTTCGAGCGGAACCTGCCGCTCTATCTCGAGGCCCTCGCGGCGGCCGGTCGGCCGCGCGATGGTCAGCAGGTCATCGTCGGGTTCCAGGGCGATTGGCTGGGCGAGTCCGACATCGCCGAGACCGAGTGGGTTCGCGAGCCGCGCGCCGCGTGGGAGCGGTGGCACGAGGTCGGCGCCGACGGGGCGATCGTCCTCGCCCGCTCGACGGCCGACATCGACGCCCTCGTCGACGCGGCCGCCCGCTGGTAGCGTTGGCCTCGCCCACGGGCCGCCCCGGGCGCGGGGACGAGCCCGGTCGAGCCCGATCCGTGGCACCATCGAGCCTGCGATGACCGCC
>DATAIW010000384.1:0-6023 GCA_036262455.1 Candidatus Limnocylindrales bacterium
GTCCCGGGGACGAGCGACGAGATCCTCGTCTCGGGGCTCGCCACCCACTGAGCATCCCAAGCACCGTCCGAGCCCGGTCGGCTGACCCCGACCGGGCTCGTTCGATTCAGCCGGTGCGTGCGAACCTCAGGCGATCCAGCCGTGGGCGAGCTCGTCGAGCCGATCGCGCCAGCTGTCGCCGGCCCGATCGGCGGCGATGATCGCGCCTTCCCGGATCCCGGTGTCGACGACCCGCCCCGACGCCATCCCGACCCGGTCCAGGACGGTCTCGATGATCGCCGCACCCGCGGCCAGGAGCCGGATCCGGGCCTCGCGCATCCCGTAGGTCGCGGCGAGCATCTCGGCCGGGGTCGCGGTCACGATGTCGCGGACGATCCCGAGCGCTACCCGGTCGAGTTCGTCTCCCCGGTCCGGACTGCCGACCCGCCGCAGCAGCTTGAGCAGGTTGGAAGCTGTTCCGCCGACGAAGACGACCTCGACTGGCGGCCGGGTCGGGGTCCAGTCGAACGCCTCGTCGGCCGCGCGGTAGAGCGCCGCCACGTGCTCGACCGAAGGCGGATCGCGATCGACGATCCGGCGGGTGAGCCGGCCGGCGCCGACCTGGACACCGGCCGCCCGGGCCAGCCTGCCCGGCCCGATCTCGACGAGCTCGCTCGATCCTCCGCCGATGTCGACCACGAGCAGATCGCCCTTCACGGCTCGCCCGGCCGTCAGTCCGACGAGGGTGAGCATCGCCTCCTCCTCGTGCTCGAGGACGGCCAGCGGCTCACCCGCGCGGGCGGATACCTCGGCGACGATCCTGAGCGCGTCGCTCAGGCGTCGGAGTGGCTCCGTGCCCATGACGATCGGGTGGAGCGCTCCGTGGGCCCGTGCCCGCTCGACGTACGACGCGACCGTCGCCACCAGCGTCGTTCGCCCGGCCGCGCCGAGGGCACCCGGTCCGTCGACCGCGGCGCCCAGCCCGAGGAATGCCGATTCATCCTCGAGGACGACCAGCCCGGTTCGCTCCGGGCGGGCGATGAGGAGGTGGACGGACGTCGAGCCGAGGTCGATCGCGGCGCCGGGTCGCCTGGGCACGCGGGCACGCGGCGCTCAGGCCAGCGCGTGCGTTCGGCGAGCGATCACGCCTGACCGTCGGCTGACGGGCCAGCGGCAGGTCGCGGTCCACGCCGGGCCGTGGCCTTGTCAGCCGGCTTGGCCGCGGCCGCGCGGGCCTTCGTGGTCGATGCCTTCTTGCGGGTCGCCGAGACCGCGCGCTCTGCGGTCGCTACGGCCGGGGTCGCGGTGGCGGGAGTCGTGGCGGCGGGAGCCGGAGCGGCATCGGCGGCCGTGGCGGCGGCCGATCCGGTGGCCGACGCCCGGTTCGCAGCCTTGGGCGGCGCCGCCGCTCGCGTCCGGCGGGCGCCGGAGCCGCGCGGTCGACCGGGTCCTCGGCCGGTGCGCTGCGTTCCCTGAGCCTGGAGCCTGTGAACCGCATCGACGAGCGCCGCGAGCTCGGCGATCTCGTCGCGGACCTCGGAGAGCCGCGCGGTGCGCTTCTCCCGACTTTTCTTCGTCGCCTTTTCGAGCCGACCGGCCCGCCATGTCTCCTCCGAGCGCGCAGCCGCGAGGGCGAACTCCAGCCACTCGACGTGGCGAGCGAGGGCCGCGGCGGGGGTGATGGCGCCCGCCCGCCGACCCTGGTTGCGCCCATTGCTCGACGGTGCGGCGGCTGCGGTCGAGCCCTCCCCGGCGTCGCTCGTGCGTGCGTTCATGAATGTCTCTCCTTCTTGGACCCCGGCGTCATTCTCGCCCATCACGGGGCTCCCCGTCGCGGTTCCGCATCGTTTCGCGTTCGGCGAGGCCGGCCGGAAGCGACCGCGACCGAGCCAGTTGGCAGCTCGTTGACCCGTTGCAAACCAAACGAAAACGTCGGCCCGCCACGGTTGAGGCCGGGACCTGCGACGCAGCTCGGACCTGCGCTGGTCCCGCTCCTCCTCGGCCGGTGGGTCATGGACCCATCGGCCGATCGCCACCGACGCCATGGACCCGAGCACGGTCGCCGGGGCGACCCGAACGATGAGCGAGGTCCTCCGATCGATCCCGTTGTCGCGACTTCGACGAACCCTCTGGCCGGTCCGCCGGCGCCGGGGGCCTCGCAGACCTGGTTGATCCTTGCCGGTCACCATGCGGGCGTCCCATCGCCGGGGCCCGATGTCGACATCGTCGTCGCGGCGGACGGACCGGCGTTTGTCGGCTTCCTCCATGAGCTCAAGGCGTGCCTGGCCCTGTTGACCTGCCCGCCGGGCGGCCCGACCGAGATCCTCGCCGCCGTGACCGATCGACGCCAGCGGCCCGCCCTCCGGATCATCCTCCTCAACGACCCTGCCGATGTGACCGGCCGGCTCGAGGCGCTCGCCCTCGGCTTCGACGACGCCCTCCCGGCGTCCATCGACCCCGAGGAACTGACCGGCCGGGCCCTCCTGCTGGCGAACGGGAATCGGGGTGTCGCCGGCCACGAGCGGCAGATCCCGGTCGCTCCGGGCGTCATCCTCGACCTGGTCGGCCGGCGCGTCCGGCGCGGGGGCGTCGATGTCCATCTCCGACCGAAGGAGTTCGCGCTGCTCTCGGTCCTGGCGTCCGATCCGGGCCGGGTCTTCAGCCGGACCGAGCTCGTGGACCGCGCGTGGGGTCCGGCCTATGACGGTGGCTCGCGAACCATCGACGTCCACATCCGCTGGCTGCGGGCCAAGATCGAACGAGATCCCGCTCGACCGAGCCACGTGGTCACCGTCCGCGGCACGGGCTACCGCCTCGATCCATTCGTGGACTGACCACTGCGCCCACGATCGGGATCGGGCCTTGGCCCCCGTGCCGTTCATCAATCGTTAACGCGCGGCAAAGGTCCGGTTCATCCAGAAGCTGGACGGTTCAGGCGTTGCCACGCATTGCCACGCGCCCGAGCTCCGTCGGAGTCGGGGCCACAACATCCGTCGGTCGTGCGCCGGCGGCAGAGGAGGACACGTTGATCGAACGAAGCCGGCGCCTTGGCGCCGTGATGATCATGGCCGGCCTGCTGGCCACGGCCTGCAGCTCAGGCGCCACGCCGAGCCCATCGTCGAGCGGCGGCGCTGCTCCCAGCACCGGAGCCTCGGCGGCGGCCCCCGGATCGCAGGCGGCGGCTCTGTCGGGCTCCGTCAATATCGACGGATCGAGCACGGTCTATCCGATCACCGAGGCCGTGGCGGAGGAGTTCCAGAAGGCCAACAAGGGCGTCAAGGTCACGGTCAACTTCGCCGGCACCGGCGGCGGCTTCAAGAAGTTCTGCAACGGCGAGACCGACATGAACGACGCCTCGCGGCCGATCAAGGCCGATGACGCCGGTGAAGGCGCCGGCTGCAAGGCGAAGGGCATCGAATGGCTCGAGCTCGGCATCGCCACGGACGCCCTGTCGGTTGTGGTCAGCAAGGACAACTCCTTCGTCACCTGCCTCACGACGGCCCAGCTCAAGACGATGTGGGACCAGGGCAGCACGGCCAAGTCGTGGAAGGACATCGACCCGTCCTTCCCGGATGAGCCCCTCAAGCTGTTCGGGCCCGGTCCGGACTCCGGCACGTTCGACTACTTCACCGAGGTCATCAACGGCAAGGCCAAGCAGAGCCGGTCGGACTACACGCCCTCCGAGGACGACAACGCGCTCGTCACCGGCGTCGCCGGCGACAAGGACGCGCTCGGCTACTTCGGGTTCGCCTACCTCGAGGAGAACCTCGACAAGATCAAGGCGGTCGCGATCGACAGCGGCGGCGGGTGCATCGAGCCCTCGGCCGACAACGTCAACGGCGGCAAGTACAAGCCCCTCGCCCGCCCGCTCTTCATCTACCCGGCGGTCAGCGCCCTCAAGCGCCCCGAGTTCGCCGCCTTCGTCCAGTACTACCTCGCCAACGTCAACACGTATGTCGACGAGACCGGCTACATCGAGGCCCTCCCGGCTGTCCTCGACAAGTCCAAGGCAGACCTGGCGGCCGCACTCAAGTAGCGTTGCGATCCAGTCTCGACGCACCGGCCCGGAGCTTGGATCGGGCCGGTGCGTCTCCTCGATTCCGGGTAGGGTGCACGTGAAATGACCGCCGCGAGCCGCCCGCTCACCAGACGTCGACCGATGTCGGAGCGGATCATCGAGACGCTCCTCCTGGTCGCCGCCAGCGTCGGCGTGCTGACCACGATCGGGATCGTCATCGTGCTGATGATCGAGGCGGTCCAGTTCTTCGGCCTGGTCAACCCGATCGACTTCCTGACTGGCACGGTCTGGTCCGCCTCGATCCTGCCGTTCCGGTTCGGGGTCATTCCGCTCGTCGTCTCGACGCTCGAGGTCGCCCTGCTCGCCCTGATCGTGGCCGTCCCGCTCGGTCTGCTGGCGGCCGTGTACCTCGCGGAGTACGCGACCCTCCGCACCCGCAACATCGTCAAACCCATCCTCGAGACGATCGCCGGCATCCCGACGATCGTCCTCGGCTTCTTCGCCTTGAACTTCATCACGCCGGATCTCCTGAAGCCGCTCCTCCCGACCATCGGCACGTTCAACATCCTGTCGGCCGGGCTCGTGGTGGGCCTGCTGATCACGCCCCTCATCGCGTCGCTATCGGAGGATGCCCTGCGGGCCGTTCCGCGCGGACTCCGCGAGGGCGCGTTCGCCATGGGGGCGACCCGGTTCGAGGTCGTCCGGCGGGTTGTCTTTCCGGCGGCCCTGTCGGGCGTGATGGCCTCGATCATCCTGGCGATGTCGCGGGCCGTCGGCGAGACGATGGCCGTCGTGCTGGCCGCCGGCTTCAACCCGAAGCTCACGATCGATCCGCGCGACCAGGGCGGGACGATGGCGGCGTTCATCGCCCAGATCACGAGCGGAGACACGCCCCAGGACTCGATCCAGTTCAAGTCGCTTTTCGCCGTCGCGCTCGTCCTGTTCGCGATCACCCTGCTCCTGAACCTCATCAGCAACCGGATCGTCGCCCGCTACCGGAACAAGTACGCATGAGCGCACTGACGACTCCCGCGACGGGATCCGTGCCGCGCTTCGATCCGCGCATCGCCAAGCGCAGGATGACCGGGACGATCTTCCTCGGGGCGTGCATCGCCGCGATCGGCATCCTCCTGATCGCGCTGGTCGCGCTCCTGGTGGACGTCGTCTCGAAGGGCGTGCCGTGGCTCGACATCGACTTCCTGACCGGCGTGCCGTCGCGCCGGGCCGCGACAGCCGGCATCCTGCCCGCCCTGGTCGGCTCGCTGGAGATCTCCCTGCTGACCGGCCTGATCTCGGTCCCCGTCGGCGTTGGCGCCGCGATCTACCTCCAGGAGTACGCCCGCGACACGTTCCTCACCCGGACCTTGCGCACGAACATCGCGAACCTGGCCGGCGTGCCGTCGATCATCTACGGGATCTTCGGGTTGGCGATCTTCGTCCGCGCGCTGAGCTTGGGACGGTCGCCCCTGGCGGCGGCGCTCACGCTCGCCCTGTTGATCATGCCGATCGTCATCATCGCCACGATCGAGGCGCTCCGGGCGGTCCCGGACTCGCAACGGGAGGGCGCCTACGCCCTCGGGGCGACCCGCTGGCAGACGGTTCGCGGATCCGTCCTGCCCGCCGCAGCGCCGGGCATCGTCACCGGGGTCATCCTGGCGATCGCCCGGGCCATCGGCGAGGCGGCACCGCTCATCGTCATCGGCGCTTCCGCGTTCCTGGTCTTCCTGCCGACGCCGCTCCAGCAGGGCTTCAGCGTGCTGCCGATCCAGGTCTTCCAGTGGTCGAGCCGGCCCCAGGCCGACTTCCAGGGCATCGCCGCCGCCACGATCCTCGTGATGCTGTTCCTGACGGCCGTCCTGAACGTCGTGGCCATCGTCGTCCGCAACCGGCTGGCCCGGAACATCCAGTGGTAGAGGAGTCGTCCGTGAACGCGTCCATGACCGAGGCGCCGCCGCATGCCGCGCAGCCGGCGTCGGCGGCGATCGCCAGCGACGGTCCGCCACGCGTCCGCATCGCCCTCGACGGA
>DATAIW010000385.1:0-2200 GCA_036262455.1 Candidatus Limnocylindrales bacterium
TCCCGGTGCCGGATCTCCCGCGCGAGCATCCGCATCGCCTGCGCCGGCACCTGTGCCCGCGAGCGGGTCTACGACCGGCTCGACCCGACCCGGGCTGCGCCGTCTGGCGTGGCCGTCGACGATGCACCACGCGTGAACAGCGGCCGTGTGCCGAACCGCGCGTTCACGAGGGCGACGCCGCCGATGACGAGCGCCGCCCCGACGAGCGTGCTCCGCGTGATCGGCTCGCTCAGGACGATTGCCCCGAGGGCGAGACCGTAGACCGGCAGCAGGTACGCGACCATCGAGGTTCGAGTCGCACCCCAGTGCTGGAGGATCCGGAAGTAGCACAGGTACGCGAGGCCGGAGCCGAGGAGGCCGAGCCAGACGACCGCGAGGATGGCGTCGGGTGCGGGAACGACGGCCAGCGGATGCTCGGTCAGGAACGCGAGCGTGCCCGTCACGAGCAGTCCGAAGAAGACCTGGAGCACCGCCGGGATCATCGGCCGGAGGCCGTGGACATGGGCCTTGGCGTAGACGTTGCCGGCGGCGTACGAGATCGTCGCCCCGACCAGGGCCAGCTCACCGACCGTGTCGGCCGAGTTGAGGTTCGTCACATCGAGCCCGACCAGGATCGCCACGCCGATGAACCCGACCACGAGGCCGGCGACCCGGTTGAGCGTCACGGTCTCGCCCTTGAGGAAGATCGCGGCGATGACGATGACGAAGAGCGGCACGCCGCTGTTGATCACCGATGCGAGCGATGAGTCGACCGTCTGCTCGGCGAAGGTGATGAGGCTGAAGGGAATGGCGATGTTGATCACGCCCATCACGAAGAGATGGCCGTACATCCGCGGATCACGCGGCAACGGCTCACGGGCGAAGCCGACGACCGTCGCGAGCAGCGCGAGACCGATGAGGAGCCGGAACATGATCAGCGTGAACGGCTGGAGGCCGTTGTCGACGCCGATCTTGATGAACAGGTAGCTGCTGCCCCAGAAGAAGCCGAGGGCGAGGAAGATCAGCCAGTCGAGACGCGAGCTGCGGGATGCCATGGGACCTCATGATCGCTGATTGCTTGGCCTAGCGCAATGGGCCAACTCGAGCTGGGCGCCGGGCAGTCAACCGATAGAACACCTGGGCCGGCGTCGCCGTTGCAGGACGGTGGCAGCGGTCCTCGCGATCCTCGCATCGGATCCTGCCGGATGGCGGCATGATTGCGGTCGCGGGGTCGGGCCGATCGGCCCGGTCGGCAGGCTGCGGCGGTGGGCGAGCGATGAGGAGGTCGGATGCGGCTCTGGGGCGGACGGTTCGCGACCGACAGCGACGAGCAGGTCGCGGCCTTCGGGCGTTCGATCGAGATCGACGCCGAGATGGCCCTCGACGACCTCGACGGCTCGGTGGCCCATGTCCGTGGTCTTGGCCGGGCAGGAATCCTGACCGAGGCGGAGGTGGCGGTCCTCGTCGACGGCCTCGCCGACCTGCGGCGTGACGTCGAGAACGGCAAGCTTCGCTGGGATCCCGCGCTCGAAGACGTCCATCTCAACCTCGAGGCCGCCCTGACTGAACGCCTGGGCCCGGTCGCCGGCAAGCTCCACACGGGGCGCTCGCGGAACGACCAGGTCGCGACCGACCTGCGCCTCTGGACCCGCCGCGCCATCGATCGCCTCGACCGCGCCCTGCTGGGCTTCGAGGACGCCCTCGTCGGTCTCGCCGAGCGCGACGGCGACGCGGTCATGCCGGGCTCGACCCACACCCAGCCGGCCCAACCGGTCCTCTTCGGTCACCACCTGCTCGCCTACGTCGAGATGGCCGAGCGCGATCGCGGCCGCCTCGCCGACGCCCGCCGGCGCCTCAACCTCAGCCCGCTCGGTGCGGGCGCCCTGGCCGGCGCCGGCTACGCCCTCGATCGCGAGGCGACCGCCGCGGATCTCGGGTTCGACGGGGTGACGGCCAACTCCCTCGACGCGGTCGGCGATCGCGACTTCGTCGTCGAGATCCTGGCCGCGGTGGCGCTCGGGATGGTCCACCTCAGCCGTCTCGCCGAGGAGATCGCGTGGTGGTCGAATCCGCGCTTCGGCTTCGTCCGCGTCGCCGACGCGTACTCGACCGGCAGCTCGATGATGCCGAACAAGCGCAACCCCGATCCGGCCGAGTTGATCCGGGGCCGGACCGCGGCCGCGATCGGCGCCGTCACCGGCGTCCTGGCTCTCCTCAAGGG
>DATAIW010000386.1:0-6687 GCA_036262455.1 Candidatus Limnocylindrales bacterium
ACGAGGATCCCCGACGCCTCCCTCGCCGCCCAGGCTTCAAGAGCGTCGACGACGAGCCCGTCGCGGAGCGGCCGGTCGCGGAGCTCGGCCGGGATCACGTCCTTCCAACCGTCCGGATTTGCCGCCGAGAACAGGCGATCGTAGAGGCGGTCGATCGTCGTCGATCCGTAGGCCGTCAGGATCGCGACGCCGATGGCCATCCCGATCATCCGGGCCACCGTGACGATCGCGCTGGCCATCCCGAACGACGCGCGCCCGGCGCTTTCGACCGCGGCGGTGCTGCGCGGCGTCACGGTCAGGCCGAACCCGAACCCGAACGCGCCGAGAACGAGGGCGACCGTCCCGATCGGCACCGCCGGGGTCCAGCCCGCCATCAGCCAGAGAGTCGCCGCGCTGAGCAGCAGGCCGGCGAGCGTCACGATCCGGAGCGAGAACGCGCGGACCGCGAACCCCGACACGAGCGCCCCGAGCGCCGTCGCACCCGCCAGCGCACCAAGGGCGAGCCGCTGCTGATCCGGGCCGCCGTACAGGACGCGGTCGACGAACACGGCGGCGCCGATGATCGCGGTCGCGAACGCGAAGCCCGTCAGCAGCGACACCAGCGCGGCCGACGAGAACGCCATGCTCCGGAAGAGACGCGGATCGAGGAACGGGTCAGGACGACGCAGGCCGCGAACGACGGTGACGAGGGTGGCGACGACCGCGAGGACCACGAGGGCGACGCCGACCTGGAGCGGGTCCGGCCCGCCGATGTCGGTGACGCCGATCAGGGTGGTCGCGCCGAGGGCGGCGGCCAGGGCGACGCTCCAGACGACCGCCCCGACCACGTCCGGGCCGGCTCGCCGGCGCGGCGTCTCCCAGCCGTGCGAGGCGGCCCAGGCGATGATCAGGGCCGCGAGCCCGATCGGGACGTTGACGTAGAACACCCAGCGCCAGGCCGGGGTCAGGGCATCGCGGAGTGCGCTCGGGTCGGCCACGCCGAGGCGATCGAGGCCACCGGACACGCTGAACCCGCCAAGGATCGCCGCGCCCAGGAATGGCCCTGCCGCCATCCCGAGGAACGTCAGCCCGCCGATGATCCCGAGCGCCCGCGGCCGGTCGTGGCCCTCGAACAGGTGCGATGCCGCCGCGGTCCCGACCGGGACGAGGACGCCGCCGCCGATCCCCTGGATGATCCGGCCGACGATCAGCTCGTCGAGCGTCTGGCCGCGGCCCGCCACCAGCGACCCGATGACGAAGATCACGAGCGCCGCGAGGAACAGCCGCCGGGCGCCCCAGACGTCGGCCAGCCGACCCGCCAGCGGCATCGCCACGACATACGCCAGGAGGTAGCCGTTGACGATCCACGACGCGTGGCGGAGCTCGGAGAAGGCGGGCTTGCCGAGCTGGTCGGTCAGCGCGAGGTCGAGCAGGATCGACGGCAACGCGGTCGCCGTGATCATCAGCTCGAGGCCCGCGAGGAAGACCCCGATCCCGAAGACGGCGAGGAGGCTCCAGGCGTTGAACCGGCTCACCCTCGCAGGGTACAGGCGCGGGCCGTGGTCCGGCCGGCCGTGCCCCTGCCGATATCGATGCCATTGCTCTCGGCCGGCCAGATCGGCCCTCAGGAGACGCAATTCTGGCTCGTAGCGGCGCGATCGACCGCGCCGTGCGTGGCATCGATGGAATCGAGCCGTAATGAGCACGCCAAGCCCGGAGATATCGATGGGGTTTCATGTTGCGGTCCAGAGGCGCGCCGTCGGCCCGACACCGGGCAAGAGCAGGGTTGACAGCCTGCACCGGACCTCGTTAGGATCAACCCCCATTGATATAAACCGCCGTTGATCCGACGGCCGGCATCACCGCCCGCAGTGGAGCCTTGACCCTGAGCCCGTCTCCCGCCCGCGTTCGCAGCACGATCGCCAACGCCGTCCTCCAGCCGGACGAGTTGCGCGAGCTGCGGCTCGTCCACAAGGCGCTCGCCGACGTCAACCGCCTCCGGATCGTCCGGACCCTCGCCGTCGCGGAGGCGACGGTCGCCGAGCTCGTCGCCCAGGTCCGCCTGTCGCAGCCGCTCGTCTCGTGGCATGTCGGGCGCCTGCGGGCCGCCGGTCTCGTCGCGACGCGCAGGATCGGCCGGGAGACCATCTGCCGTCTCCGGCCCGAGGCATTCGTCGCCTTCGCGGCACGCCAGGCGGACATTCTCGGCATCGCCGCGGCGGTCGATCGCGAGCGGGCGGCCTCGTGATCGGCTCGGTTGTCAGCCCGGAGCTCCGGGCGCGTGTCCGCGGCCTCGCCCTCCCCGTCGCCCTCGCCTTCGGGAAGATGGGACTGACACCCAATGCCCTGACAGTCCTCGGCTTCGGGATCTCCGTCGTCGCCGCCATCGCCGCCACCCAGCAGGCGTGGATCCTGGCCGGCCTCCTCGTCATCTTCGGCGGCGTCTTCGACCTCTTCGACGGCGCCCTCGCCCGCGCCACCAACCGGGTGAGTCGGCTCGGCGCCTTCCTCGACTCGGTCTTCGACCGGGCCGGCGAGGCGGTCCTCTATCTCGGCATCGCGATCGGATGCCTCGACCTCAACTACCACCCCGGGGCGATCCTGGCGGCGACTGCGATGGGCGCGTCGTTCATGGTCAGCTACACACGGGCAAAGTCGGAGAGCCTCGGCTTCACGCCGGGGACCGGCATGGCCAACGTCGGTGTCGCCCCACGCGAAGTCCGTCTCATCCTGCTGACGATCGGGCTCCTGATCACCGGCGTCCTCGGCGGCCTCGGCAGCTACGACGACGCGATGTTCGGGCTGACCTGGGACGCCGGCAAACCCGAGCTGGTGGCCGCCCTCGGCCTGATCACCATCCTCGCCACGATCACCACGATCCAGCGAATCGTCCACGTCACCCGCCAGACCCCGCCGGAATCGATCGGCGCAGCCACCCCAGGAGGAGACCAGCACCCGTGAGCACTTCGAACGGAGCCAACGGCGCGAGCGCCAACGGCCACAAGCCCGGCAAGAAGATCCGCGTCGCGATCGTCGGCGTCGGCAACTGCGCGAGCAGCCTCGTCCAGGGCCGCTACTACTACGAGAACGCCAAGGTCGAGGACACTGTCCCGGGCCTGATGCACGTCGAGCTCGGCGGCTATCACGTCCGCGATATCGAGTTCGTCGCCGCCTTCGACATCGACAAGAACAAGGTCGGCAAGGACTTGTCCGAGGCGATCTACCAGAAGCCGAACAACACCTACGTCTTCCAGCAGGTCCCCAGGCTCGACGTCAAGGTCGAACGCGGGATGACCCACGACGGCCTCGGCAAGTACCTCAGCCAGATCATCGAGAAGGCGCCCGGCCCGACGGCCGACGTCGTCGGCATCCTCAAGGAGCGCCAGGTCGATGTCGTCGTCTCGTATCTGCCGGTCGGCAGCGAGGAAGCGACGAAGTGGTACGTCGAGCAGGCCCTTCGGGCCGGCGTCGGATTCGTCAACGCGATCCCGGTGTTCATCGGCCGCGAGCCCTACTGGCAGCGCCGCTTCGCCGAGGAAGGGCTGCCGGTCATCGGTGACGACATCAAGAGCCAGGTCGGGGCGACGATCAGCCACCGCGTCCTGACCCGCCTGTTCATGGACCGCGGCGTCCGGCTCGACCGGACCTACCAGCTGAACTTCGGCGGCAACACCGACTTCCTGAACATGCTCGAGCGCGAGCGACTCGAGTCCAAGAAGATCAGCAAGACCAACGCGGTCACATCGATGCTCGACTACGAGATCGACCCGGACAACGTCCACGTCGGCCCGAGCGACCACGTGCCGTGGCTCGAGGACCGCAAGTGGTGCTACATCCGGATGGAGGGCACGACGTACGGTGACGTCCCGCTCAACGCCGAGCTCAAGCTAGAGGTCTGGGACAGCCCCAACAGCGCCGGCGTCATCACCGACGCGATCCGCTGCCTCAAGCTCGGCCTCGATCGCGGGCTGAAGGGCACCCTCGTCGCCCCGTCGAGCTACTTCATGAAGAGCCCGCCGATCCAGATCCACGACGACATCTCGCACAACCGCCTCGAGGCGTTCATCCGCGGCGAGGACAACGAGACGCTCGTCGGGACCGAGAACCTGACGAAGGCCCAGCTCAAGAAGCTGGCATCGACGGCGCCCGTCGCCTCGGCCGCCGTCAAGAAGGCGGCGGCCGCAGCCCGGTGACGGGCCGCAAGGGACTCGAAGGGCCCCATCGCCGGCGCGAGCAGGGTCCTCAGGCCGATGGCGTCGCGGGGCTCCGCTTCGGACTTCGGAGGGTCACAGGACGGTTCGGCGGCCGAACAGTCGAGCGGCTGGCCGTCACCGCCTACGCGGCGGCGGTCTGGCTCGTCGCCCACGTGCCGGCCGGGCTCGCCCGCTGGGTGATCGGCACCGCGAGCCAGGCGGGCTACCTGCTCTGGCCGACGAAGCGGGCATGGTCGAACGCCAACTTCGGGCGGGTCGCGGGGTTGCCGCCGGACGATCGTCGGGTGCGCCGGCTGGCGCTCGCGGCCTACCGCGAATATGCGACCTATCTCGTGGAGGTCATGCGGCTCGAGTCGCTGTCCGTCGCGGAGGCCGTCAGCCGTGTCGTCCAGACCGATCTCGACCAGATCGAGGCGGCCTGGAAGTCGGCGCCCGGCGGTGGCCTGATCTTCGTCCTGGGCCACGTCGGCAACAACGAGGCGGTCGCGGCCGGCGTCGCCGACCGCGGCTGGCCGATCAACGTCGTGGCTGACGACTCGAGCTTTCCCGAGATGTTCGAGCGCTTCCGCCGCCTGCGCGAGGCGTACGGCGTCCACGTCATCCCTTGGCGGAACCTCCGCGAGATCTACACGGTCCTCAAGAACCGCGAGATGCTCGCCCTGCTGATCGACTGGGGCTACCGCGCCGACGGCGTGCCGGTCCGGATGTTCGAGGCGTGGACGACCCTGCCCGCCGGCCCCGCGACCCTCGCTGCCAAGACGAAGTCGCTGATCCTGCCGGTCGCGATTCGACGCGGCGACGACGAGATGTTCCACGTCTCGTTCTCGCCGACGATCGCGGTCGCGTCCGCGTCCGACGCCGACGTCGCCCGGGCGACCCAGGAGATCGCGACCGCCCTCGAGGCGACGATCGCCGCCGCGCCGGAGCAGTGGTACAGCTTCAAGCCGATGTGGCCGCCGACGGACGAGGAGGCCGCCGGGCTCGCCGCCCGCGCCGCCCGGATGCTCGCCGGCCTGCCCGAGCCGCGGCCCGGAAGCCCGGCCGCCGACATGCCGGCACAAGCGGGCGAAGCGCCGGCCCAAGCGGGCGAAGCGCCGGCGGGCGAAGCGCCAGCGGCCGACGTCCCCGGCGGCGAACCGGCGACCGGGTTCGCCCCATCGTGACCGACGCGCTCCCGACACCGGCCGCCGAGGGGTCCGCGGCCGCTCGCGACCGGGGCACGCCCGTCCAGCGGGTGCGGGTCCTGGGTCTGCGTGGCCTGTCGTGGCTCGCCTGTCGACTCCCCGAGCGGCTCGCCGTCGCCCTCGCCGAGGTCGTCGGCTGGCTCTGGTACAAGCTCGCCCCGGCCCGCGCGGCGCAGGCCAGGCGAAACCTCGCCCGGGTCGTGGCCGCCCTCGACGCGCGCGGGCAGGGATCCGCGCGAGTCCGGGCCGCCGCCCACGACGCGCGCGCCCTGGAGCGCCTCGTCGTGGCCGCGTTCCGCCACGACACGCGCTACTACCTCGAGATCCTCCGCGTCCCGAGCCTCCGTCCGGAGGTCTTCGAGCGGAGCGTCGTCGTCGAGACGCCCGACGCGGTCGAGCAGGCATTCGTCGGTGGCCCGGTGATCTTCGTGTCCCCGCATCTCGGCCCGATCGAGCTGCCCGCGCTGTACCTCGCGAACCGCTCCGGCCGGACGTTCGTCGCCCCGATGGAGACCGTCGACGACCCACCCCTGCAGGGCTGGTTCGAGGCATCCCGGGGGCGGTTGGGGGTCCGGATCGTCGGCCTGCGGGCGGCGCGCCGGGCGCTGCTTGCCGCGGTCCGGGCGGGCGAGCCGATCGGGATCGTGGCCGACCGCGACATCGCCGGTGGCGGCCTCGATGTGCCCCTCTTCGGAGCGCCGGCACCGCTGCCGATCGGACCGGCCCTGATCGCGATCGAGACCGGGGCGCCGCTCTTCGCCGTCGGGGTCCGCCGCCTCGCGGACCGCCGCGTGGCGGGCAGGCTGCTGGCCGTGCCGGTTGCCGCCGAGGGCACCCGTCGGGAGCGGATCGCCGCGACGCTCGCCGCGATGGCCGCGGCCTTCGAGTCGCTGATCGCCGATGCACCAGAGCAGTGGTCGGCGGTGTTCTTCCCGATCTGGCCGGACCTCGAAGCAGACGCCGCGCCGACCGAAGCGGCATCGACGACAGCCCGATGACCAATCGCCTCGGTCGCGCCGACCTCCACATCCACACCCTGGCGTCGGACGGGATCGACTCGATCGCGACGATCCTCGATCACATCGAACGCTCGACCGATCTCGATGTCGTCGCGATCACCGACCACGAGCGGATCGACGCGGCCCTCGCCGCCCGGACGATGGCCCACGAGCTCGGCCAGCGGGCCGAGATCGTGGTCGGGGAGGAAATCTCGACGCTCGGGGGCCATCTGCTGGCTCTGTTCATCGAGGAGCGGGTTCGACCGCTCCGCGGCCTCCGGACGACGATCGCCGAGATCCACGAGCAGGCGG
>DATAIW010000387.1:0-3746 GCA_036262455.1 Candidatus Limnocylindrales bacterium
CTTGAGGGTGGTTCCGGTGGTCGTCCGGACCCCGCTGGTGCGGGTCTCGGCCCGGAACGGGATCTCTTCCTCGATCGTCGCGTCCAGCGCGGCCAGCCCGGCCGCGTCGTCGGGTCCTGCGGCGGCACCCAGCTCGGCGAGGCGCTTCCGGGCGGGCTCGACGATCGAGCGCCCCTCGGGGGTCGTGTCGCGGATCGAGGCGAGGAGGGCGGCCCGGACCGCATCAACCTCGGCGACGCCGGGCGCCGCCGTGATCGAGGCCGCCAGGCGGTTGCCGTAGGTGATCGTCCCCGTCTTGTCGAGGAGGATGACGTCGACGTCGCCCGACGCCTCGACGGCGCGGCCGCTCATCGCGAGGACGTTGAACCGGGCAACCCGGTCCATCCCGGCGATGCCGATCGCGCTGAGGAGCCCGCCGATCGTCGTCGGGATCAGGCACACGAGCAGGGCGACCAGGGCGACCGTGTCGACCGTCGTGCCGGCGAAGGCGCCGAACGGCCGGAGGGTGACCGTCGCCATGAGGAAGATGATCGTCAGGCCGGCGAGCAGGATCGCGAGGGCGATCTCGTTCGGCGTGCGCTGGCGCTTGGCGCCCTCGACGAGCGAGATCATCCGGTCGAGGAACGTCTCGCCCGGGTCGGCGGTGACGACGATGACGAGGCCGTCGCTGACGAGGGTCGTGCCGCCCGTGACCGAGCTTCGGATGTCGGTGCCCGGCTCCTTGAGGACCGGTGCCGATTCGCCGGTGATCGCGGCCTCGTTGACGAACCCGAGGCCCTCGATGACGTCGCCGTCGCTGGCGATCGTCTCGCCAGCCTCGACGACGATCACGTCGCCGCGCCTGAGCTCGGACGAGCCGACGGCCTCGATTGACCCGTCGTCGCGCCGGCGATGGGCGGTCGTCTCCGAGCGGGTCCGGCGGAGGGTCGCTGCCTGGGCCCGACCGCGGGCTTCCGCGACCGCCTCGGCGTAGGTGGCGAACAGGACCGTGAACCACAGCCAGATGCCGATCTGGACCTGGAAGCCGAGGCCGGCCGTTCCCGGCGCCGCGGGCTGGATGCCGGTCAGGTTGGCGATGGCGATGATCGTCACGAGTGTCGCCGTGAGCTCCACGACGAACATCACCGGGTTCCGGATCAGCTGGCGCGGGTCGAGCTTGCGGACGGCGTTGGGCAGGGCTGCCTTGAGGAGGTCCGGATCAAAGACGCCGCGCGGTCGGGTCGGCCCGCCCGCGCCTGTGGCGCCGCCGGCCGCCTCGCGATTGGCGCGCTGGAACCGGCGGGTTCCGCCCTGGAGGTCGATCGACTGGGCGGCGCCGTCGCCGGCAGCCACCGTCAGCGGACCGCTCAGGGCGGCGTTGGTTGTTGGTTGCATCAACTCATCCATCTCAGAAGGCCTTGCCGGCGTTCTGGAGGAACTGCTCGGCGATCGGCCCGAGGGCCAGGGCGGGGAAGAACGTCAGGGCGCCGACGATGATCACGACTCCGATCACGAGGACGGTCCACAGCGGGCCGGTCGTCGGGAACGTCCCGAGGGATGGTGCCACGCGGCGTTTGGCGGCGAGCGAGCCGGCCAGGGCGAGGATCGGGATGATCATCCCGTAGCGCCCGATCAGCATCGCAATCGCACCCGTGACGTTGTAGAAGGGTGTGTTGCCGGTCAGGCCGCCGAAGGCCGAGCCGTTGTTGCCGGTCTGGCTCGAGAAGGCGTAGAGGATCTCGCTGAACCCGTGCGGGCCATGGTTCAAGGGGCCGGCGACGCCTTCCGGCAGCGCCGTCGCGAGGGCCGTGAAGCCGAGGATGCTGGCGCCGAGGACGAGGGCGACGATCATCGCCATCTTGATCTCGTAGGCCTCGATCTTCTTGCCGAGGTACTCCGGCGTCCGACCGACCATCAGCCCCGCGATGAACACCGCGAGGATGGCGCCGATCACGAGCATCCCGTACAGGCCGGCGCCGATGCCGCCGGGGGTGATCTCGCCGAGCTCCATGTTGAAGAGCGGGACGAGGCCGCCGAGCGGGGCGAAGCTGTCGTGCCAGGCGTTGATCGCACCCGTGCTCGTGCCGGTGGTGACGGCCGCGAACAGGCCTCCGACACCTGCCCCGAAGCGCGTCTCCTTGCCTTCCATGTTGCCGAGCGCCTGGTCGATCCCACCAGGAAGGAGGGTGTTCGGCGAGGCCTCGTTGTGCATGGCGACCACGGCGCCGACGACGAGGATCGTCGCCATCGCCGCGAAGAGCGTCCAGCCCTGGCGCTTGTTGCCTGCGTACCGTCCGAACGTGTACGTCAGCGCGAACGGCGCCATCAGGATCGCGAGCATCTCGAGGAAGTTCGTCAGCCCGGTCGGGCTCTCGAACGGATGGGCCGAGTTCGCGTTGAGGAACCCGCCGCCGTTGTTGCCGAGCTCCTTGATCCATTCCTGGGAGGCGATCGGTCCGAGGGCGATGTTCTGCGAGGCGCCCTGGAGCGTCGTCACGGCTGCCGGCCCGTCGAGGGTCTGGGGCACGCCCTGCCACACGAGGATGACGGCGCCGACGATGGAGATGGGCAGAAGGATGTAGAGGACGCCGCGGGTCAGGTCGACCCAGTAGTTGCCGAGGGTCTTCGAGTTCCGCCGAACGAGGCCCCGGACGAGGGCGATCGCCACGGCGAGGCCGGTCGCCGCGGAGGTGAAGTTGCGGACCGCCAGGAGCGTCGCCTGGATGAGGTGGCTCGCCCCGGTCTCGCCGCCGTAGTTCTGCCAGTTCGTGTTCGTCTCGAAGCTGACCGCGGTGTTCAGCGCGAGGTCCGGCGTCTGGGCGGCCACGCCGCTCGGGTTGAGCGGCAGCACGTCCTGCAGGCGGAGCATCACGTAACCCACGACGATCGCCAGGAACGCGAACACGAGGACCGACGCCGCGTAGCTGCGCCAGCCCTGCTCGGCGGTCTCGTCGATCCCGGACAAGCGGTAGACCAGTCGCTCGACGGGCCGGATGACCGGGCTCAGGAAGGTTCGCTCACCTTCCATCACCTTGTGGATGTACGTCCCGAGGAACGGCGTGATCAGCAGGATCGCGACCGCCAGGAGGGCAAGGGTGAGGAAGTCGTTGACGGGCATGGATCAGAACTCCTCGGGGCGGAGGAGCGCGACGAGGAGGTACACGAACGTGAAGAGCGCCGCCACGCCGGCGAGGATGTCGAGAGCGTTCATGACCGGACCCGGTCGCAGAGGACCAGATACCCGGCCAGGATAGCCGGGGCGAGGATGAGGAAGACGAGGGCGTGCAGGTCGGTCATTCGGGAACCTCGGTGGATTCGCTGGGCTTGGTCAGACGCTCGATCGCCTCGAGCAGCGTCTGGAGCGGGAACGGCTTGGGGAGATATCCGGCGACACGGTGCTCGCGCAGGCGGCGCGGGTCGACGGTCGTCGCCGAGGCGACGATCACGGGCGGATCCCCGGCGATGGTGAGCGCGTCGCCGCGGAGGAGGCTCCAGCCCGTCTCGCCGGGCAGGTTGATGTCGAGCAGGACGAGCCCGGGCCGCAGGCCGCCACGCAGCGCGTCCGCCGCGTCCTCGGCCGATGCCGCCTCGTGGATCTGGTGACCGCGCGCCCGGAGGTGGCGGGCCAGGATCTCCCGGAGCGGGTCGTCGTCCTCGACGATGAGGATCGGCGCACCGGCGGCCGGTCGGTGGATCGGGCCGCCCGATTCCGTCACTCCTCGTCCTCGTCGAGGGCCTCGACCGCGACGTCCGCGCCACGCTCGTCG
>DATAIW010000388.1:0-9534 GCA_036262455.1 Candidatus Limnocylindrales bacterium
TCATTCCACTGTCGGCCCGCGCCCGCGACGATGGCGCTGTGCAGGTCATCACGTCATCCCGTGCCTCGCGTCCCCCCCTCGGTGCCGTCGTTGTCGGTCTCGTCGTCGGGAGCGTCCTCCTGGTCGGCGGATTGCTCCTCGCCTGGGTCGCCTTCGCGACCCCGGTCCTCACCGGCCTGACACCGCCGACCGCGCGCCCGGGCCCTGCCCAGCTGGCGCTCGGCGGGGTGATCTGGGGCTTCACGCTCGTCGCGCCGCCGTCGTTCGCGATCGTCGGCGCGTTGCGCCTCGGCCGTGTCGTCCGGGCCATCTCGGTGAAGCCGCGGACCCGGGCGATGACGCGCGTCGCCGCGGCGGTCGGCGATCAGTACAGCGCCGCCACCGATGTCCGGTTGCCCGACGGGCGGATCGTTCGCGACCTCGTGCTCGGTCCGTTCGGTCTCGCGGTGATCAACGAGCTGCCGCCGCCGCGAGCAACGCGCCACACCGGGATCAGCTGGGAGATCCGGCGCAGCGACGGACGGTGGGTCCATTTCGAGAACCCGCTCGAGCGGACCGCGCGCGACGGCGAGCGCGTCCGCCGCTGGATCGCCTCGACCGAGCGCGACTTCGTCGTGAAGGTCTACGCAGCGGTGGTGACCCCCGACCCGACGATCAGCCGGACGCCCGGCTGTGCGGTCTTGACCCCCGAGCAGATCCCCGCCTGGCTGGCATCCCTGCCGTCGGCCCGTGCCCTGACCGCCGACCGGCAGGTAGAGCTGGTCGAGGCGATCCGGACGATCGTCTAGCGGGCCCGGCCTCGTCCGGACTCGTGTCGTCGAGGCGGACGGCGCGGTGGGACTGGTAGGGGAGCCAGGACTCGAACCTGGAACCAGCGGGATATAAGCCCGCCGCTCTGACCATTGAGCTACTCCCCCGCCGCGATCCTACTCCCATCCGCAGCAGCGCCGGGTCGGCGACGGGTCGACCGGGTCGGGCTAGTTGTCGACCTGGCCGAGGATTCGACCGGCCAGGGCGCGCAGGCTCAACGGCCGCGGGTGGAGGCCCGGCTCTTCGTCTCGCCGGCCGAACCGCCGATCCGGCCGCCCGTGCGAGCCACCGGGCGCGTACATATGGGCGGGCAGGCTCGCGGCGATCTCGCGTTCCTCGTCGGTCTGGACGGCCTCGATCGGGAGGTCGTCCGGGTCGAAGGGACGCGCGGCCACCGGGACGACCACGGTCGGTCGTGCGTAGGCAGGAGCGCCGTAGAGCTTGGGCAGCGCGACGTGCTGCTCGTCCATCGCCACGAATGAGTCCTCGCGTGCCGGATCGGATACCCGATCAACCCGATGATATCGAGTGGAGGGTACCGCGGAATGGTACGAATGGGCCATTCCATAACATGCGCATGACGCCGGAAGTGGTGCCCCGACGCACAACCCGCGATCGGCCAGTGTCGGCCGTCCTCAGCCGATCAGCGGCGCCAGGACCTGCGCGACGACGACCAGGACGAGATAGCAGACGGGGACCGCCGCAAAGAAGCCGAGTGCCGCGCTCCACGGCGAGCGCGTCGTCGACAGCCCCGAGCCGCGCGGCTGGGGAACGACCAGCCAGGTGACCACGCTCCCGACGACGAGCACAGTGACGATGTCGAGGGCGAGGTACAGCGTCCGCAGGTCGCCGCCCGGCAGGACGGCTCCATGGCGCAGTGCCACGTCATAGGCGAGGTAGCCGAGGCCGAGGATGATCGCCACGACCAGGCTCGAGAGCACCGCCCGGACCACCGGCCGTGGCGCGTTCCGGAACTGGCGCCAGCGGATCTCGAGCCAGCTGCGTTGGCGAACCTCGCGACGGGGAACGGGCGCGGGTCGCTCGGTGCCGGGAGTGGCCTGACGCTCGCCTGGCTCGGGCGCCGCGGCCGGAACGCTCACCCTTCTCCCTGGCCGAGGATCACGAGGCGCGGCCGGGGCGGCAGGGACGCCGGCGTGTGGCTTGCCAGCAGCTCGACGGTGGCGGCGACGCGCTCGATCTCGTCGGTGCTCGTGAAGAACCCGACGCTGATCCGGATCGCATCGAGGCCGGGGATGGTCCGCGCGATCGCGAAGATGCGGCCGTTCAGCTCGGCCAGCGTCTCGTCGGCGGTCCAACCCGCGATCCGGAACGTGACCAGGGTCGCCATCCGGTCGCGCGGTGTCAGCAGCTCGACGCCGGCGATGCCCGCCAGGCGATCCGCGGCCGCCCGCGCCAGCGCCTGACCGCGCTCGTGGATCCACGGCAGCCCGACGTACATCGACAGCCAGCCGCAGCTCCGGGCGAGACCCGTCACGCCTGGCCGATAGTGACCCGAGTCGTCGAAGCGGCGCGCGTCCCGCCACGGGACGGCCTCGGCCGTCGAGAGGCGCTCGAACGTGAACCAGCTCGCGTTCGTCGGACGGCTCGCCTCGAGGATCGCCGGGTTGCACCAGAGCGCGCCCGTCCCCTCCGGGCCGAGCAGCCACTTCTGGCCGGGCACGGCATAGAAATCGACGCCGAGATCGGCGACCGACACGGGGATCGCGCCGACCGCCTGGGCGCCATCGACGATGACCCGGGCACCCCGCTCGTGGGCCATCGTCGCGATCTCGCGGAGGGGCAGCCGGGCGCCGGTGGTCCACAGGACATGGGACAGCGCCACGATCCTCGTCCGCGGCGTGATCGCGGCATCGAACGCGGCGAGCGTCGCCTCGTCGACGCCACCGTGCCCGACGTCGGCGAACACCAGCTCGGCGCCCGACCGGCCAGCCGCGACATGCACGGGCCCCAGGCCGCCGGGATGCTCCGCCTGGGTCGTCACGATCCGGTCGCCCGGCTGGAGGTCGATCGACCAGACCGCGGCGTTCATCGCCTGCGAGGTCGAATGGACGAGCGCGATCTCGCCGACGTCCGCCCCGATCACGGCCGCGACTGATGCGCGCGCCTCGGCCATCCGCTCGAGGAAGCCCTCCCAGTAGTCGGGATGCGAGCGCCCGATCCTGAGCTCGTAGTCGACGAGCTCGGCCATCGCTGCGGCGGTCTCGTCCGGCATCGGCCCGACCGACCCGGTGTTCAGGTAGATCCCGGCACCGAGGGCCGGCAATGCCCCGCGGACGGCCGCGAGCTTCTCGTGATCGGGCAGGAAGGGGGCCACCACCCGCCTATGATATCGACCATGTCCTCTCTTCCCGGTCGTCGGCTGGCGCGAACCCGTGCACCTGGCGGCCTCGCCCGGCCCGAGCTGCTCGCCTCGACCGACTGGCTGGCCGACGAGCTCGGCCGACCGGATGTCCGGATCCTCGATGTCCGTTGGCGACCGGACGGCAGCGCCCACGACGTCTGGGCGGCCGGTCACATCCCGGGTGCGGTGCATGTCGACTGGCGGGCGGACCTGACCCATCCGTCGGAGGACGGCGACACGCTCCTCCTGGCCGGGCCGGAACAGGTGGCCCGGACGCTGTCCGTGGCCGGCGTGGGGGATGGCGCCACCGTCGTGGTGTACGACGACACGGTCAGCCTGTTCGCCGCCCGGACCTGGTGGAGCCTGCGGGTCTACGGCCTGGAATCGGTCCGGATCCTGGACGGCGGTTACCCGGCGTGGACGGAGGAGGGCCGGCCCACGTCCAACGCGACCGCGCCGCCGCCGCCGGCCCACTTCACGCCACGCGCCCAGTCCCGGATGCGGCTGACCACGACCGATGTCCGGGCGCTCCTGTCGTCACCGGACGTGACGCTGCTCGATGCCCGGGCGCCCGCCGAATACCGCGGTCATGAGGGCAATACCAAGCGGCTCGGGCACATCCCGGGCGCGGTCAACGTGCCGGTCGGGGCGATGACCCGGGCCGGCAGCCAGCATTTCAAGGTCGGCGACGAGCTGCGCGAGCACCTGTTCAAGTCGAACATCGCCCGCGGCCGGCGGATGGTCTGCTACGACGGTTCGGGGGTCGCGGCGGCCAAGCTCGCGTTCGCCCTGACGCTGCTCGGACACGAGGACGTGGCCGTGTATGACGGCGGCTGGGCCGAATGGGGCAACCGATTGGATCTGCCTGTCGACAGGTAGCTTTCGCGCCTTCGCGGCCGAACGCGGCACTGTCCCCGCGCGGGGCGGTTTGCGTCAGGTGCACATGTCTGCAGAAGACTGCCGCTCTCGCCGCAATGGCACGTCAATTCCATGCACCGGGCGAAACGAATCAGCGCGACTGGCGGGCTTCGACGATGACCCATGCCATTCCTTGCGCTGCACACAACAAGGGACACGAATCCGGGACCTTCGCATCCGACGTGTGGATCAGGCGCAACGTCGAGCCGAGTCCGTGCGTGGGACGCAACCTGTCGACCCAACGCACGCCGATCGAACCCCGCGGCGGGCCCGGCGAAGCGCCGCGCACCTCAGGTTGGGGTCGGTCCGCCCTGGCGGCTGCGGTCGAGGCCGGCCCAGGGGTCGACCTCGCGGTGCGGCGCGAGAATCTGCGCCCGGTGGTGGTTGATCGCCACCATCGCTGCGGTGGCCCGCGCCTCGCCGACCGAATCGGACCAGTAGGTGGCGTCAGTGACGGGGATGAACCGCCCGGTGAGCTCGCTGAGCGCCTCGCGCAGGTCACGCTCCGGCAGCAGGTGGATGCGACCGGTGACACGGAACGGCGGGATCGAGATCAATGCCTGCTCGGACACCTTCGGCGTCCGCAGGTCCGGCCGCGCCTCGACGCTCGTGTCGGCGACGGCGAAGAGGACGGCGCCGAGGTTGACCTGGGCGAATTCCGACTTGACGGGCGTCACGCGGGCGCCGTATTCGTCGACGACCGTATCGGTGAGGACGAGGAATTCCTCGTCGGCCTGGTTGAGGATGTCGGAGATCCGGCCCTGCCGGCTCCGGATCGATCCCCTGATGACGAAGGCGTCCGTATACAGCGTCAGGGCCACGAGGCTCGGCTCGCCCCCGAGAAGCAACGACTCGAACATGGGCGACAGCATAACGGGCACGACCCGACCGGACCCGCCCGATTCGACCGCCGGTCGGACGACGCCCTACTTCCTGGCGCCCGCGGTCACCAGCTGTTCGGCGCCGGGCTGGAGGCCCTCGTACAGGGCGCGCACGGACTCGAGCGTGTCGATCTCGTCCGGCGGCTTGTCGGGCCGCAGATTGGCGATCCGCGGGAAACGCAGCGAATAGCCCGACTGGTGCCGTTTCGAGCGAACGATGACGTCGAACGCGACCTCGACCACGACCGTTGGCTCGACCTGGCGGTAGCGCCCGAAGCGCTGGATCGTGTGGGCCTCGAACCACGCGGTCATCTCGGCGATCTCGGCGTCGGTCAGGCCGCTGTACGCCTTGCCGATGGTCACGAGGCGGTCGTTGTCGGTGTCGCGGATGGCGAAGGTGTAGTCGGACAGGACGCCGTGGCGCTTGCCGTGGCCGAACTCGACCCCGACGACGACGCAGTCGATCGTCGCCAGCGCCTTCTTCATCTTCAGCCAGCCGAGGCCGCGCCGGCCGGGCGAATAGATCGAGCGCGGGTCCTTGACCATCAGGCCCTCGTTGCGCCGCTCCCGCGCGCCGAGGAAGGCGTCCTCGAGCGCGCCCTCCGACGTCACGCTGACGAGGCGGCTCAGGACGAAGACGCCGCCGCCGCCGGCAAGCGGCAGAGCCAGCCCCTCAAGCAGGCGGCGGCGGACCTCGAGCGGCTCGCGGAGGAGGGCCTCGATCGGCGCGTCGCCACCGCCGCGGCCGAGCCCGAGGACGTCGAACGCGACATAGATCACCGGCACCTCGGCCCGGATCGCGGCCGACGGTGACTTCCGCCCGAGCCGGGCCTGGAGGGCGATGAACGGCAGCACGGCGCCGTCGCGCCAGGCGAGGATCTCGCCGTCGAGGATCCCGGCCCAGGTCAGGCCGCGGGCGCCGTCGACGATCTCCGGGAACTGGCCGCTGATGTCGTGGAGGTCGCGCGAGTAGAGCCGGACGTCGTCGCCATCGCGATGGAGCTGGGCCCGGATGCCGTCGTACTTGTCCTCGACCCAGACCGGGACGCCGAGCCGCTTGACGATCTCGGCCGCATCCTCGGCCGGTGAGGCGAGCATGAACTTGATCGGATGGAACAGCGACAGGCTGGCCTCGTCGAGCCGGTCGTCGCGGGCGAGGGCGGCCAGCTCGCCGATGTCGCCGGTCAGCATCCCGGCCCACTTGACCGCGTCGAGCGGCCGCCCGAACGCCTTCGCGATCGCCGCGTCGACGAGCCCCTCGCGAAGCCCGATCCGGAGCTCGCCCGACAGGACCTTGACGATGGACTTGGCCGTGAGCGGGTCCGAACGGGCGAAGAGGTCGCGAAGGATTCCGCTCTTCGCGGCCGGCCCGGACGCCTGCTCGATCCCGGCGTAGGCGGCGGCGACTTCCGGCAATGTGGGGCTCATGGACGGGTCCGGTGCATGGCCGGCGAGGGTCAGGACGTCCTCCACGGCCTTGCCCAGGTCCGACGAGCGATCGTACGCCTCGCCGAGAGCGGCGCGCGGGACGCCGGCAAGGTCGGTGACGGTCGTCGCGATCGCCGACCAGCCGAGGCCCGCCGCCCGCTGGTCCGCCTCGGCAAACGGCCGACCCGTCAGGAAGACGGCGGCGATCGGCAGCTCGGCGGCGCTCAGGTCCGCGAAGTAGTCGGCGAGGAGGGCGGTCTTCTCGGAGGTCCGGGTCGTGGCGCCGACGCGCTCCGCGACCTCGCTCCAGCGACGCATGGCGGGGATGGTATACCGTCCCCTCCGATGAGCCCCCGGACATGGTTCCCCGAGACCCTCACGGGCGAGATGGTCGTCCTCCGCCGGCACGCGCCCGCCAACCTCCGCGCCTTTCTGCGCTGGTACGCCGACCCGGAGGTCGTCCGCCTGACGCGGTACCAGGACAGTCCGATGCGGCCCGACGAGATCGAGCGGTTCTTTGCCGCCCGGGCGCTGGGGTCCGAATCGCTGGCGATGGCGGTCCACCTGCGCGACGGCGACCGGCTGATCGGGACGTGCGCGCTGTCCCAGCTCGATGCGGACAACGGCTCGGCGCTGTTCCACATCACGATCGGCGAGAAGGACGCGTGGGGGCAGGGCCACGGCACCGAGGCAACGCGGCTGATGATCGACCATGCGTTCGGCGGTCTCGGGTTGCACCGGATCGGGCTGACCGTGTTCTCGTTCAACGAGCGGGCGATCCGCTCCTATCGGTCGGTCGGGTTCGTCGTCGAGGGCCGGGCGCGCGAGGCGATCTGGCGCGAGGGCCGTTGGTGGGACGAGATCTCGATGAGCATCCTCGATTCGGACTGGACGGCGATGCCGGGTCGGATTCCCCCCGCGGCGGCAGACGAGGCCGAGCCGGCCAAGCCGTCCGGCGTCATGGCCGGGATCTTCGGGAGGCGACGATGAGCAGCGAGGGTCCGGCGGCCGACGCCGCCCGTCACGATGTCCGCGAGCTGATCGAAGCAAAGGGCCATGTCGTCGACAATGCGCGCGGCGTGATCGCCCGGCTCGACGCGGCGTTCGCCGCCGGCGACCTGTCGCGGACGCCGGCGCTGATGCAGTTCCTCGACGATCTCGAGCCGGCGCTCGAGCAGGACGACGGCCAGAGGCTCGGCGGCAAGAGTGCCGAGGCGGCCCGCTTCATCCTCCGCGCGATCGATCGCGAGCTGGACCGGGCCTGATCGGGCATCTCTGACCCGGCACACGAGTCAGACGGGCCAGCAGCGAGCTTGGCTCTGCCGCGATCCCGACCGGACCGTACACGCTGGATGCGGTCTTGACTCGACCGGTGAGTCAGCCCATCCGGTCGTCGCGGACGACGCGGCCACCCTTCGCGACCACGACCGGGCGCTCCAGCTCGGTGACGTCGGCCAACGGGTCGCCGGCGACCGCGACCAGGTCGGCGAACCGGCCAGGGGCGAGCGATCCGACGCGATCGGACCAGCCCATCAGCTCGGCGGCGTTCGTCGTCGCCGTCCGGATCGCGGCAAGGGGCGTCATCCCGGCCCGGACGTAGGACGCGAACTGGCGGCCGTTGAGCCCGTGCGGATAGACGCCGCTGTCGGTGCCGAACGCGATCCGGACGCCGCGCGCGATCGCCTTCGCCATGACCGCCTCGGCGGTCACCTGCGATTCCCGGAGCTTGCGCATCGTCTCGGCCGGCCAGTCCGTCGGGCCGTCGGGGCCGAGCGCCCACTCGCCGTCATACAGGTCGACGCTGAAGAACGTGCCCGTGTCGGCGAGCATCGCGATTGCCTCGTCGTCAAGGTACGAGCCGTGCTCGACCGACCGCGCGCCGGCCCGGATCGCCCGCTTCGCCCCTTCGGCGCCGTGGGCGTGGACGGCGACATGCGTGCCGTACCAGCCCGCTTCCTCGACAGCGGCCCGGATCTCGGCCTCCGAGAGCTCCGGCGCGCCGGGCACGCCGCCGCGGGTCAGGACGGCGCCCGTGCCGATGCACTTGATCATCGTCGCCCCGCCGATCAGGAGCCGGCGGACCCGCTCGCGGACCTCGTCAACCGAGCGGACGACGCCGAACCGGAGCTCCTCGGGCAGGACGATGTCGCGGGCGAGCCCGACGACGTCGCCGCCGCCCCACGGCGCGGTAATGAACGCCCCGGCGCACTGCATCCGCGGCCCGACGACGTCGCCGCGGTCGATCGCGTCGCGCAGGGCGCAGTCGGTGAACGCCCGGAACGGGCCCAGGTCACGGACGGTCGTGAACCCCGCCCGGATCGTCTCGCGGGCGTGGCGAACGCCGATCAGCACTTCCTCGGCGGCCGAGGTCGTGGTCGACGGCACGCCCGCGGTCTGGACGTCCCCGACGAGGTGGGTATGGACGTCGATCAGGCCGGGCAGGACCGTCAGATCGCCGAGGTCCAGGACGATGGCGTCGTTCGGAATGCGGTCGCCCGACGAGACCGCCACGACCCGTCCGTCGCCGCCGACGTGGATGACGCGGGCCTCGTCGATGGCGCCCGACTCGACGTCGAGCAGTCGGCCGCAGCGGATCGCGACGGGTCGGTCGGACTCGGGAGTCGGCATGTCCGAACGATAGCCGGACGACGTGGTCGGGCGAGGCACTTGACTCTCGACCTGCCCGAGGGTTCAGGATGGCGTAGTGGATGACGATCTCCTGTCGATCGGACGGTTCGCCCGGCTCGCCGGGTTGAGCGTCGGCGCGCTGCGCCACTACGACGAGCTGGACCTGCTCCGGCCGGCCGACATCGATCGCTTCACCGGCTACCGCCGCTACCGGCGGGTGCAGCTCGAGACCGCCCGGACGATCGCGCGTCTGCGTGACCTGGAGCTGCCGCTCGACGAGATCCGGGAGGTCCTGGCGATGGACGACCCGGCCGAACAGCGACGGCGGCTCGCGACCCACCGGCCCGGATCGAGGCCCGGACGAACCGACTGACCCGCCTGCTCCACGTCGTGGGGCGGATGACCGACGGAAAGGACCCGATCATGTCGAACGCGACCACCGAGGCGACGACCGCGACAGCCGTCGAGCTCGACTCGGCCACCCAACGCCAGCTCGGCGTCGACCTC
>DATAIW010000389.1:0-4909 GCA_036262455.1 Candidatus Limnocylindrales bacterium
GCCCGGTCGTCCGGGCGGGCGTGGGACGATGGTGCCTGCTGTCACAACGGTCCGGTCGGGTGGGTGCCGGTCTGGTGTGGAGCGGGTCAGTCGCCGGTTCCAGCGGCCTCCGCGATCGCGGCCCGGACGTTGTCCTTGAACGTCGTCCCCCACGGACCCTGGCCGGCCACGACGTACGGCGATGTCTCGACCGACTCGTAGGTCTCAGGGTCGGTGACGAAGGTCGCGGCGCATCCGTCGATGGACGCCCGCAGTCGTTCGTAGGTCGCCCGGTTGCGGAAGATGTAGATGTGGAGCCGGACTGATGTCGCCTGGTCCAGTCCGACCGCGTCGAATCCGATGGCGGTCTTGCCGAGGTTCGCGTCCGGGCAGCCGGCATCGCCTGACACGATCCCGGTGACCCGGATCCCATGGAGGCTCAGCTGACCGGCGATCCCCGGGAACGGGGCCGGGGTCGCCGGCGCGGGGGTCCGCGAGATCGTGCCGCAGCCGGCGACGAACACCGTGACGGCGGCGACCGCGGCGAGGAGGGCCGGGCGGATGTGCCGGGCACGAGGAAGCCGGGACCGGCGAACGGGGATCATCGGGTGCGAGCCTACACCGGGGACGCTGACCGCGCCCGGTCTGTCACCCGTCCGCCTGCCCCGGTCCGAGGCTAGCGCTCGCGGGACCGCCGCTTCGCGTCCCGCAGCCGGGACAGCGTGTCGCCCTCGTCCGGCGCGAGAGGTGCCGCTGCGGGCGGCGTCGACGGTGGTCCGCTCGGTGCCCGTCCCCCAGCCGGGGCTGACGGTGACGTCGATCGCGGCGTCGCTGCGACCGGGCCTGCAGGCATCGCCGCGACCGCCGGCCTCGCCGCGACCCCCGGCGTCGCGGGGCTGGCCGGACCGTCGACCGGACTCGCGGCGACGTGCGCCGCCCGCTGCCCGGCGAACTCCTCGTCTCGGCGAAGCAGGGCCGCCCGGGCCGCCGTACCGGCCGCGCGATCGCGAGCCGCGAGCATCCCCGCGACCTCCTTCGTCCGCGGCGCCATCGTCCGTCGCCAGCCGCCGGCCAGCCAGCGCCGCGCGTCGACCAGCTCGCGCCGCCCGATCGACACCCGGCGCAGGGCGATGTCGAGCGGCCAGAGGAGCAGGGCCAGGATCAGCAGGGTCGGCCAGAGGTCGGTCGATGAGGCGTTCGTCCGGAGATCGTGCGTCCACGGCTCTGCCGCGGTGAGGATGGCCCGGCCCGCGGTGGCGGATCGCAACGTGGCCAGGAACGACTCGTTCGTGCCGAGGACCCGGTACTCGGCGGGGGTCGGTGCCACGAGGCCCAGCGTCCGCCCGAGCGGCGTCGAGCCGGGCCGGCTCTGTGACACGCGGATGACGTACGCGCCCGGGTCGATCTCGCCGAGCGGCACCTCGTAGACACCGGGCGCGACCTGCGACAGCCCGATCGCCTTCGAGACGAGGTCCGGCGTCGTGATCGCGACCGCGGTCGAGTAGAAGTCGCGCGGCGAGCCGTCCTCGGCCACGCTCTCGACCCGCAGCTTCGTCTGGTTGCCCTCGGTGATGAACGTCGCCTCGATGCCGCCGGTCTCCTCGCCCGGGAACGTCCACGACACGAGCTGGCTGAAGAACTTGGTGAACCCGTTCCAGCCGATCCAGCCCTTCGCCCAGCGCCCGGTCGAGTCGGACGTCCAGGCCACCGAGCGTCCCAGCCCGTACTGCCACTGGGCCAGGAGCGGATCGTCGCGCGGGGTGACGAGGACCGTCTGGGCGGCCGACTTGGCCGTCGTCCCGTTGTATCCGAGGAGCTGGGGCAGGGCGTCGATCCCGCGCAGGATCGGCGACTGCGAGGTCAGGATCGGGTGGAACGGCTCTTCGACGATCTGCTGCCCGGCGACCTGCTGGGTCTCCTTGAGGAAGATGTCGGGGATGCTCGCCGGGTTGACCGCGGGGTAGAACCGACCGCCACCCTGCTTGGCCAGCTGCTGCAGGAACGGGTTCGCGCCGCCGCCGGCGCCGACGGTCGAGAGGGTGATGCCGGCGGCCTTCATCCGGGCGATGATCGCGTCGTACTGGCCGGAGGTCGACCAACCGTCGGTCAGCAGGATGATGTGGCGGCGGGTCGCCGTCGCCCCCTCGAGCGATGTCACGGCCTGATCGAGGCCGGCGAAGATGTTCGTCTGGCCGAGCGGCTGGATTCCGCCGATCGCGCCGCGCAGGTCGCTGATCCCACCGAGCGGCTGGGTCTGGACGACCCAGTGGGCGCTCTCGTCGAAGGCCACCACGCCGAGTTGGTCGCGGGCGGACATCGCCGCGGCAGCCCGGAGGATCGCCTCCTTGCCGATGTCGACCTTGCGGACGCCGCCGATCCCCGTCCCGCCGCCGGGATTCCCTCCATTGAACGAGTTGCAATGGCAGGCGTCCATCGAGCCGGACTTGTCGATGACGACGACGAGGGCGACGTCGGGCTGCTTCTCCTGGTCCTTGACCCCCATGTCGACCGGCAACGTTTCCTCGATCGGCGTGTCGGTGTAGCCGCCCGCGCCATAGCTCTTCGGGCCGCCGATCATCACGAGTCCGCGCCCGAAGTCCCGGACGTATTGCTGGATGCCTGTCAGCTGGGCGTCCGACAGGCGCAGCCGCGACACGTCGACGAGCACGATCGAGTCCCACGCGAGGAGGCCGTCGATCCCGGCCGGCAGCTGCTCGGGGATGAGCGAGTCGACGGTCTGGTGCTCGACCTTGAGCGCCGCGACAAGCTCGGTCGCGACCTTCTCGTCGCCGGCCAGGACGAGGACTCGCGGCTCGCCGTTGACGATCGTGTCGGAATCGGCCCGGTTGTTCTGGCTGAACGTGTCGCGGCCGGCCTCGACGACGGCCCGGAACGTGTGGAAGCCGGTCTCGGTCGGCTTGACGAGGAACGTGACGTGGTTGCTGCCGGCGGCGAGGTCGACGGTCTTCGAGGCGATCTGGCCGCCGTCGGCGTAGAGGCGGATCGTCGCCGGCTGGGCGACGGTCGAGCTGACGTCGACCGCGGCCTCGAGCTCCTCGCCGATCTTGGCGGTCGACGGCGTGGTCAGCCGATCGACGACGACCTCGTCGGCGGCTCCGAGCCCGATCGCCCGGGTCTCGATCTGGATCCCGCGGGCAGCGGCAAGGGCGGCTTCGCTCTGCCCGGAGCCGGTCGTGTCGTTGCCGTCCGACAGGAGGACGATCCGTTTCTGGGCGTCGTCGGGGAAGAGCGCCGAGGCGAGCCGGAGCGCAGCACCGATGTCGGTCGCGGAGCGGACCGGCGTCGTCGCGATCCGATCGATCTCGCGGACCTCCTGCGGCAGCCGCTCGACGAGCGCCGCCCGCCCGAAGCCGACGATCCCGGCGACGTCACCCTCGGGCATGACCTTCAGGCTGTCGCGCAGCCAGGCGAGGGCGTCCTCGCGGCCGGCCGTCCCGACCGAGTCGGAGAGGTCGACGACGAAGACCGTGGCGAGCCGATCGACCGGCAGGACGAGTCGGAAGCCGGCCAGGGCGAAGACGAGGAACGCGAGAACGAATCCGCGCAGGACGAGGGCGAGCCGTCGCCGGCCGAGCCCGACCCGACGTCGCGAGGCCAGGTGCAGACCGATCGTCAGCAGGAGCGCCGGGATCAGCAGCAGGAGCGCCTGCGGCGTGTCGAACCCGACGCTCATCAGGTCCCGCTCCGATCGTTCCGCCGAAGGCGCCCGGTCAACCCGCGCCATCCCCGGAGCACCGCGTCGCGGTGGTACAGCGACCACTCGACACAGAGCCCGACCAGGACGAGCAGAACGATCGGGATCCACAGCTCGTCGCGGGCGTTCGGGCGGCTCGCGACTGGATCGGCGGCGTTGCCCGGCGCTCCGCTGGCGCCCGGCGCCCCGGACGCGCCCGCGACGGGGCGCGCCTTGCCGAGGTCCTCGAGGACGCGGTTCGGGCCGGGCGCGATCGCCGACTCGTCGACGTCGAAGAGATCGACCGCGAACCGGATCGCCGCGGTCGGGTCGATGCCCTGACCGAGGCCGCCGCTCGGGGTCGGGGTCGGCGTCGCGCCGCTCGGCGATCCGGAGCCCGTCGGCGCGATCGTGGCCGATGCGGACGGCCGGGCCGACGCACCGGGCACGCCCGACGCGCCTGCCGCGGCGATCGGCGTCGCGACATAGATCCCGAGCTGGTCCGTCTGGGTATAGGTGACGCTCAGGCTGCCGGCCCCGGGTGTCAGGTCGATCGCGCGCCCGTCGGGTGCGACGACATGGAGCCCGGAGGCACCGCCCGGCACGACCAGGACGACCGGGTCACCCGGCTTGACGGCCGTCGTGGGCGCCGCCGATCCGCCGAACAGCTCGCCGGTCAGGTTGGCGAGCAGGATCGGAAACGCGACCTGGAGCGGCAGGTCGGATCGGCGCGGCTCGAAGGCCAGGACCGCCGTCGGGATACCTGCCCGGACACCGGAGTAGAGGAGGGGAGCGCCCTTCGGTCCCGGAATGACCGTCCGGGCCCATGCCGGCAGTGTCAGCTGCTGGGCCTCGGCGATGTGGGTGGTCGAGAGGTCGACGTAGCGCAGGATCGGCTCGTCGGTCCCAAGGGTCGCGATCCCCGGGTTCGTCAACGTTCCGACGACCGCACCGAGACCGCTCGACTTCGGCGGCGCGATCGCGAGGATCGGTGTCGACGGCAGGGTCACCGGGAGGTTGTCCTCGAAGATGATCAGGTCCCACGAGGTGCCATCGGTCCGGATGACGTCCTTCGGATAGGCCTCCGCCGTCGTGCCCCACAAGGCGGTGTTGGGAAGATTCAACAGGGCCGTTTCGAGATAGGGATCGCCCTCGCCGACGAGGAGGATGGTCCGCGTCCTGACCGGCGGAACGACGGCCCACGCCCGATCGTCGGTCGCGAGGAGATCCGGCCGG